>CAYSUX010000114.1:0-8791 GCA_964434315.1 uncultured archaeon | reverse complement strand
GACCTGCTGGGCTACGGCAAGATGGACGTGATGATGCATGACGCCAATATCGAGGATGTATCCTGTGACGGACCCGGCGTGGAGCTCTATGTCTATCATCGTCGCTACGAATCGATGCGGACCAACATCGTCTGGACCGATGAGATGGAACTGGAGCAGTACATCATCCGGCTGGCCCAACGCTGTGGAAAGCACATCTCGGTGGCCGAGCCCCTGCTCGACTCGACCCTGATGGACGGTTCCCGTATCGTCATGACCCTGGGCCGGGAGGTCTCGACCAGGGGTTCGACATTCACTATCCGGCGTTTCAGGGACGAGCCCTTCACTCCGGTGGACCTGCTGGACTACAAGACCTTCGACGCCATGCAGATCGCCTTCCTGTGGCTCTGTATCCAGTACGGGATGTCCATGCTGTTCGTGGGTGGTACGGCCTCGGGCAAGACCACCTCCTTGAACGCCTGCGCGCTGTTCATGCCCTGGCAGCACAAGATCGTATCCATCGAGGAGACCCGCGAGCTGAACCTGCCCCACCCCAACTGGATCCCCGGCGTGACCCGCCAGGGTTTCGGCGGCGAGTCGGCGGGCAGCGGCGGCAAGACCCTGGGCGAGGTGGACATGTACGACCTGCTCAGGGCCGCTCTGCGTGAGCGTCCCGAATATATCATCGTGGGAGAGATCCGGGGCGCCGAGGCCTACGTGCTGTTCCAGGCCATGGCCACCGGGCACACCACCTACTCCACCTTCCATGCCGACTCGGTCCAGTCCCTGGTCCACCGTCTGGAGAACAAGCCCATCGACACACCCAGGGTCATGATCCCGGCCCTGGACGCCATCTCCATCCAGGTCCAGACCCGGGTGGGCGGCAAGCGGGTCCGACGGGCCAAGACCATCGTCGAGATCATCGGCATCGACCCCAACTCCAAGGAGCTGCTCACCAACGAGGTCTTCCGGTGGGTCCCGGCCCGGGACGAGATGGAGTTCTCGGGCAAGTCCTACATGCTCGAGAAGATCATGATGAAGGCCAATCTGAACCGGGTCGAAGTGATGGATGAGATGAAACGACGGCAACTGGTCATCGAATGGACCGCCAAGAAGAACATCCGGTACTACACCGACTTCGCCAGGGTGATCGCCGAGTATTACGCCCACCCCGAGGATGTCATGCGTCAGGTCTATGCCGATATGCAGACCTCCACACGCAAGGTGAAGGCCCGTCGCCGCAAGGTGGGACCCCGCAAGGGACGGGAGATCGGGATCCCCGGCGCCACCATGCCCGGCAGCTCCTTTGGTGGCGAGGGCACCGGTACCCCGGTATCCGACCTGGAAGGACTCCTGCCGGCCGATGCCACCAAACTGGCCAAGATGCGGGAGCTCGAGGCCAAACGGGCCGAGAAGAGCGAGGCTCGCATCCAGAACATGACCGATCCCACCAAGCAGGCCCAGGCCCGTCAGAAGGAGGAGCAGATGCGTATCACCAAGAAGGAGCAGTTGGAATCCTTCCTGTTGAAAGCCCAGGCCAGAGCCTCCCAGAAGGGTTACAGCGGCCTGGCCGGCCTCAAGGAGCAGTTGTCTCGCCTGGAGATCGACCTGGGCGTGGACCTCACCTACCTCGATGGCAACTCGATATTGAAGTTCCATAATATGTTACTTCAGGAGACCAAACGAAGAACCCAGTACCAAGAGAAACTGACCAAGAACCCTGACCCCACAAAGCAATCCGCGTTCCGGAAGAAGGAACAGGATCGCAAGGAGAAGTTCGTCCTGCAGTTGCAGCAAAATATCGCCAAGGCCCTGGACAGGGTCCAGAAACAGATGGCCCAGGCCGGTACGTGAGGAGGTGAGAGATATGGCCGAGGAGAGACAGACAGGTATCAAGATCGGAATAACATCGGTGTCGAACAGCCTCTTCGGTAATATCGGCAAGAGCATCGCCAAGGACAACTACGAACTCCAGTCCAATCTGCTCAAGTCCCACTCCGACATGTTGCCCGGGGTCTATGCGGCCTACTCCTTGCTCATGGTCCTTATCGTCACCTTCATCAGTTTGCTCATCTCCGCCATCATCGGGTTTGCCGTAATTCCGTTGATGGAGAGCAACTGGGAGAAAGGCACTAACGAGGAGACCTTTGAGACGATCTACTGGGAAGCGCCCACGATCCTTGGCTTCCAGATAGGTACCATCCTCATCCTACTGTCAATCTTCGGGGTTCCATACCTTACATGGCGCCTCATGATGAAGCTGCCCAGGATGAGGATCGGCATGATGGCACCCAATATCGATAGGAAGCTGCCATACGCGGCGACCTTCGTGGCGGCCATGGCCGCGGCCAATGCCACACCCGACAAGATCTTCAAGGCCCTGGCCATGCAGGAGAATGTCTACGGACTGGTCTCACGAGAGGCGACCCTGATCTACCGGGACCTGACCTACCTGGGTAAGGATCTGGTCTCGACCCTGAAGATGTCGGTCGAACGGGCACCCTCCGAGAAGCTGGCCGAGTTCTTCCAGGGCATCGTGGGTACCATCACGGCCGGTGGTAATCTCAAGCTCTACTTCCTCAACCGGGCCGAGTACTACTCCCAGGAGAACCGGGTCCGGGTCAAGATGGTCATCGACACCCTGGCGCTCTTCGCCGAGTCCTATGTGGTGGCCGCGGTGGCCATGCCCATCTTCCTCATGATCATCATGGTCATCACCCTGTGGGTCCAGACCTCGGGATTCACCATGGACAAGACCATGCTCTATCTCATCGTATTCGCCATGTTACCCCTGATGCAGATATCATATTCCGCTCTCTTTTATATGTATTCCAAGGATGTGGCATAGTGACCCGCATAAGTAAACGCAAATGGATCGACGCCAAGGGCAATAAACGCCCGATGATCACATCATACTCCCAGGTGACGACCTGGCAGCTCATCGGCAAGGGTAAGAAAGATTACAAACCATACATCATGGTCGTTCTCAGTATCATCATCATGGTCACGTTCCTCGGGCTGGCTTTTGAGGCACACAAGCAGGACAAGCAGACCCCGGTCGTCGATCAGGATCTGGATTTTCAATCGCCTGAACTGGACGACTACAACGACTGTTCCTTCTGCTACCAGTTGGGTCTCTTCCCGGGAGGTCTCTCGGGCAAAAACGAAAGTCAGGACATAGATGATACTGTGAGCGCCTACGAAGGCGAGAGCGTCATGCCCTCCGACCCCTATTACCGGGGTTATCCCGAGATATCGGCCATCGATTACATCGTCTTCTCGATCCTGGGTTTCATGCTGCCCCTGGCCCTCTACGGCAAACATGTGGCCGAGGCCAAGGATCGCATTGAGCAGAAATTCCCAGATTTCCTGCGTGATCTGGCCGAGTTCTGGAAGGGGGGCCTCTCCATGACCGTGGCCGTCGAGACCCTGGCCAAGGGCGAGTATGGATATCTGAACGAGCAGGTCAACAAGATGGCCACCCAGATCAGTTGGGGAGTGTCGTTCGGAGAGGTCCTGGAGATGTTCACCGAACGGGTCGATTCCCAGATCGTCAAACAGGCCATCTCCATGGTGGACGAGGCCAACAAGGCCGGGGGACGTATCTCGGACATCCTGCTGGCCGCCTCCTACGACGCCAAGGAGATAAAATCCCTTCAGATGGAGCGGACCATGAACGTCGGCAGCTATGTGGCGGTCATCTACACCTCCTTCTTCGTCTACCTGATAATCATCATCATCCTGGTGTTCACCTTCGTTCCCGCCATCGCCGAATCGTCGGCCGAGACCTCGGCCTCGGACAGCGGCGGCAGCATCGGTAACATGAAGATCACCCGCCTGGACCCCATCTGGATCGCGACCATCTTCTTCTGGTCCTGTGTCATTCAGGCCGTGGGCAACGGCATGGCGGCGGGCTTCATGAAGACCGGAGAGGTCTGGGGCGCGTTGACCCAGGCCTGCTTCCTGCTCTTCGTGAGCTGGGCCGCCTATGAATTACTTGGAATACAGACCTCCATGCTTGGTGTACCAGAAACTCTCACTTAACCGAGGCTTAAATGGACGCCAAAGCACAGATGCATGTTCTGGAGGTGCTCCTCACCGCCGTGTTGTTCACCTCGGCCATGAACGTATCTGTCGCCGTGCTCCCGTCACCCAGCATCGACCCCGCGGCGGGTCTGCAACTCGAGATCCTGGGCCAGGATGCCTTGAACGTGGCCGATGGCCTGGTTCCCGCCAATTCGACACTGGCGGCCCGGTACCATAATTCCACTTTGAAGTACTGGCTGTTCGACGACCGACTGGGGGAACTGGGCGCCTATCTCAACACGACCCTACCCTCGACAGTGGCCTTCAGGGTGGAGCTGGGACCGGATGGGGAAGCGCCCACGGCCTGGCTGAACTGGTCGCGCCTTCCCGGTCAGGTAGACGTGGTCATCATCGGACGGCTGTTGTTCCATGACGGGCAATTCTACCAGATCGACCTGTGGCTCTGGTATGGCTCCCGCGGAGGTGGGATATGAGGCGCCCTCGTCGCGTCCCGGGCCGAATGACGCCAGGCGATGATCAAACAGGACAGTTGATGCTGGCCACCGGTCTGGCCATCTGCATGACCCTGGTGGCCGTCGCCAACGAACTGGCCCTGAACCAGTCCCAGGGCATCGAGCAGACCCGGACCAGCACTCTGGGATACCATCTGAGAGCCATGGAACGGGAGTTCCCGCTGGCCCTGAACCACACTGTCTTATCGAGTTTCACCTATATGGGCGCCGGAGAGCTGTCCATCCACGAGTTCTTCAAAGAGGCCGCCGCGCCCTTCCAGACGAGTCTGGCTCGACAGGGCATCATCTGTTCCATCACCCTGGATGATATCTCCCAGATATCCTCCTCCAGCTACCTCCTGAGCTGGTCCTACACCCTGTCCAACGACCGTAGCCAGATCTCGGTCGGGGCCAACATGACCCTTGGCCTGACCGCCATCGACCCCTGGTGGAGCGAGGATTGGCCCTACCGATATGGCCTGCTAGTTGATATTCCCAATCCCGAGCGAAGAGCGTCTCTGGCGGTGACCGTGAACTTCTCCCGGGAGCTGGACCGATTCGGAGTGGTCGACAGGTTCGATACCGCCTCCCTGCGGGTCGTGGCCCAGTCCAACCTCACCGGTGATCACGAGGAGGTGCCCGCCGGATTCTTCCCGGCCCCGGAGTTCAACTCGTGGACCAATGCCATCGGGGATGTTCTCTGGTCCAATATCCCAGATTACACCCATTACTACATCTACTATGACGTGACCCACAAGGTCGAGCCGGAACGAACGATGGCCAGGACCGGGAGCCTGCGGGTCAACACCACCGGATGGGTCGAGAACGACCGGTTCAACTATCAATGGGAGATGGCCAACAACTCATACCTGCGCATCTTCTCGTACCAGGGCATCGAACCGGGAGCTGGGGGTTGGCTCATCGGGGGTGTTCCGGCCAACTGGACCGAGCTTACCATCCAGGAGAACACCAACGGAGCGCTACGGCTGGAGCTGCGACACGGGGCGTTGACCCGCCAGGTCACCATCTGGTCCGATTCACCGGTCATGATGTGGCAGGATATCCAGGGAGCGACGGATGATCCCAACGGCATCAACATAAAGGCCTTTCCCAACCAGTTCAACGGGTCGCGGGACGGTTACAACTACACGGTATCCCATCGTAACGGCGCCTACCTGAGCATGCTCGTACCAACCGGCGACTCCCTGACCGCCCCTTCGGTCGGCGGCGTCACCACCATGGCCAGCAACTCCACCACTGGCTACCTGATCCTGGGCCACCAGGGCAGTCTGGCCGGGACCGAGGTCACCGAGCACCTCGTCAATCTGGTCAGTTTGAAGATCAAGACGATGGGGAACCAGAAGCTGAACCAAGACCGGTGAGTTTTGACCTTTGGCCATGGCCACGGTCACCAGATCCATCATCCGGATATCTTGGGAAGCGAAGGAAGCTGCCCAAGTCCGTGTCTCACGTTTCGCACCCTTGCCTGTGTTGTGTGTGCGCCGGAGGCGGGCAAACAGACCATCCGGAAGGAATCGTTCCGGGTTCGGTTGGTCGCGAAAGCCCCGATCTTCCTTTGGTTCATCACAACACATTTCTAGATCGATATCGACCTGTGTGGCCTGCTTTGAATTGAAATCCAATCCAACCAAACTACATCGCGTCAGAGGATGAGTTCCCGCCATTGATGGGTAGGTAGGTAGGTAGGTAGGTAGGTAGGTAGAGAGAGAGAGAAAGGACAACCTTATGGTACTGGGTGTCTAAATGGTCGAAAGAGAACAGGAAAGGAAATGAGCCTGACCTACTGACCGGGCATTATGATGCCGCCACCTTTCTGCTCAGGCGGCTCCTCTTCCAGCTCCTCCAGTTCATCCTCCTCTTCGAGTTCTTCCAGTTCATCCTCGTCCCGGTCATCTTCGACCGGGGGTGGAGGGGGTATCGAAGGGGAGGGTATCGGTGGAGGAGGGGTAGACGAGGGAGTCGGAGGCGGATAGTATCCGTCGTCTTCTTCCTCTTCCTCGTCGAAATCTTCTTCTGATTTCCTGGACAGGCCCTCCTTGAAGAGTCTGAAACCGCCGATCATATGGTCGATGAGCAGGAAAATGGTCAGCAAACAGATAACGATGATCATCAACAGGAGACCACCAGTGAGTGTGCTGCCCCATTCGTCCTGGTCTTCCTGGGATTTCCACCATCCCACCAGTGATACGATGAATCCGACGATAAGCAAGAGAGCCAGGCCGAAGATGAGGATGTCATACAGGCTAACATCCTTGCCGAACTTGGCGTCCAGTTTCTCGTTCATCCTTTCGGTGAAGGAGGGCTCATACTCGGGTTCCTCATGAAAGACAGGTCCGGAACCTTCGGTAAAGGAAGGCTCTTCGGTAGAGGAGGGCTCTCCGGGGTCGGAGAATGTATCAGTGTTATCTGCCATCTCGGCCACCGTCGTCCATCTTTAAGCGAAAGCAGGTTATAGCCTTTGTGGGCCGGTAGTCCTTTTAATAATGTCGTGGCCGGGCCGGCAATGACGGTACCTCGGGGACGTGAGAGTCCCGGAACGAGGTTGGACCACCGAGACGATACAGAGTACCTTCGCTATGGGTACTCAGGCGCTCGGGCGCTCGGGCCGGACCGTTCAGCTTTGAGCTGGGGAGACGGGGATTGCCTGCCATAGCTATGGGTCTTTGGGGTTGGGATGGTGGTTAGTATGGACCGGTTTCCAGTTCGACCTGGCCGATGCCGGTTGGTAAAAACAACCGCTCGGCCGAAGTGAGGGTATGGAATTCCGGTTCCTTTCAAAGCCAGCTCCTTTCAAAGGTGAACGGCCATGACCGCTCCAGCCCATCTCGCTGATGTTCAGGCTTTGTTATGCAGATGACGTAAAGCGGAAACCAGTCTCACAGCTCCCGCCACTTGACCGCCGCGCCATAGACGTCGCCATTGCGCTGCTGGGGGTCGGGGGCCGCCGTTGCGGGTGTCGCACCAGACTCCGTAGACATACTCGGCTCCGTCGTCGAGCTCTATATAATCCCCGATAAAGGCGTCACCCTGGGTGTTCTCACCGATGACCGAGCCTCCGCCGGCCTCGCCGTCGAAGGACTGGTTGGTGACCCTGAAGGGATGGAAGGTCTGGCCACCGTCCCTGGAATAGGCGTAGTTGATGTCGATAAGGTACTCGTCGATGGGGTCGCTGTACTCGGTGGTGTAGTACATCAGCCAGACCTCTCCGGTCATGGTGACCGTCACCGAGGGGAAGAACTGCCAGGCATCCTCGTTGCCGGTGGGATCGACATTGACCTTGAAAGGACCCTGCCACGACAGGCCGCTGTCCCGTGAATGACCGATCATGATGTCGGGGTCGCCATCCCGGTCATCGGGCCAGACAACGTACATCGAGCCGTCATAGGTCCCGCCCGAGTGGTCGGCGGCCATCTGGGGCAGGTTGGGCGTGCGAAAGCTCTTGCCCGGCGGGCCGTCGCGGGGGATCGGGTCGATGTCCAGGATGGGCAGGGCCGTGGTCAGGGCGCCCTCGAAGCTGTCGCCGCTGTCCTTGGAGGTCTTCAGCACGATGTGGTTGGAGGCGTGATCGATCCAGGTGACATGGACATAGCCCGAGCCGTCAACGGCGATGGCCGTCCCCTGGTGCTGTTGCTGGCCGTCGAACCAGCCCGATATGGCATAGGGTAGCTCCCAGTTGGCGCCGCCGTTGGTGGAGCGGGCGAACATGATGCGCGAGCGCAGGTAGTTCTCGAACTGGGCCCAGGCGATGTAGACGTTGTCGTTGAAGGGATCGACATGGATCCATTCCTTGTCCTGGAAGACGACCGCCATGCCCGAGCCGGGCGGAGATACGATCTCGATGTCGCCAAAGGTCCGGCCCCCGTCCTCGGAGACCGCCACAAAGATATCCGAGGGTGAGATGGGAGAGCGGGAGAAGGCGATGCCGGCATAGAAGAAGCGGCCGTTGGAATCGACCGCCAGCACCGGATCACCGGCCGAGAAATAGCCTGCCAGGATCTGGCCTTCGGGCGATATGTCGCCCGGGTAACCCGGGATGCAGCCACTGTCCCAGGTCTCCCCGCCGTCGTTGGTGTAGTAGTATCCGGCCCAGGCGTCCTCGTAGCCCTCATTGCAGCCATAGTCGTTGGCCCCGGCCACCATGTTCAGGGGATTCACCGGGTTGATGGCCACGCTCATCTCGTTCTGGTTGTCGGGATGGGTGTGCATGGCCACATTGTCCCTTCCCGGAGTGTCGGGGTCATAGATCGGGTCAT
>CAYSUX010000113.1:0-8847 GCA_964434315.1 uncultured archaeon | reverse complement strand
TACGAGCTACTGGCCCGCCATTGTCGCTGGGAACCCTATGCCGGAGCGCCCATCGAGACCCCCGCGGTGGCCCTGCCCAGACCAATCGGCACAAACCCGGACCTTCTGAAGGACCACCCCCTCTGGCTGGTTGGCACAGGAAAGGAAGCCGACACTGATATCGGCACTGGTATCGAAGATCATGAACCATGGGCCGGAGCCCATCTTGAGGGGGCCAAAGGAGAGTATCTGGCCGCTCTGCCCACCTGGGAACCGGCACCGCTGACCGAGCGCCGGCCGGTGATCGGGCCCGATCTGGCCATCTTTGAGGGGGCTTCGGTCCGGCTGGAGCGACCACGCGGACTGGTGAAAGGGATCCTGGCTTTGAGAGAAGCGGCCGGTCCCTCACGATTGCTCTACGTTCCCGGGGCTCCGGTGGAGAGCTGGCCCTTGCTGGCCTACCTGGGAGTCGATATCTTCGATGGGGTGGAACCAATGGCCGCCGCGGGCAGGGGTGAGTTCATCATGCCTCCGGGCCGCTATCCGGTGACCCGGGCCAGGGACATGGAAGGGCTATGTTCATGTCGGGGATGCCGCAGTGATGGGAGCCTGGCCGAAAGGGTGCTGTACCACGATCTGACCCTGGCCCTTGAAACCGCTGCCCGACTGAGAAGGGTGCTCTACGGAGGGCCGTTCAGGGAGGTGGTGGAGGCCGCCTGTCATCCCTATCCGGCCTATGTGGCAGCCTTGCGCCTGGCCGATCAGGACCATACCGCTGACTTTGCTCCCCATGTCATCCGGACCATGGGCCCGCCCATGCGACCCACATCCGAACTGGGCTTCAACCGACCCGAGGTGCGCTACTGGCGCCAAAGGATGCGCCATTACCGGCCTCCGACCCAGGCGTCGGTCCTGTTACTCTTGCCCTGCTCGGCCCGCAAGCCATACCTTCTGAGTCGTTCTCACCAGCTCTTTCGCAAGGCCCTGTCAACCTGCTCCAGACCATGGCGGGTCCACGAGGTCTCACTGACCTCCCCGCTGGGACTGGTACCCAGGGAACTGGAGCGCTGCTATCCGGCGGCCCACTACGACCTGCCGGTGACCGGCCGATGGACCCACGAGGAGCGGGAGATGGCCCGACGGCAGCTCCAGGCCCTGTTGCGCAAGGGCGAGTACATGCAGGTCATCAGCCATCTGGACGACCATCACGAGTTCCTGACCGACATCATTCCCAAGGCCGATCATACCGTTCCAAAAGGCAGCGACGCCACCGCGCCGGCGGCCCTGGTCTCCCTGCGCCAGAGCCTTGTCCGGGCCACCAGGGGCCTGCCCCCCATCACCGCCCGGGAGCGTCTGACCGCGGATGTCTTCGGCCTGGCCCGCTTCCAGTTCGGACCCGGTCCGGCCAACCATCTCACCCGGGGCTGCTCGGTCAGGGGACGGCCCGAGAGGCCCCGGCTGTTGGACCGGAGCGGTGAGCAACTCGCGATGGTCGATCCCACCAGAGGCTGGTTGAGTCTCACCCTGGCCGGGGGTCAACGACTGTTCAGTGCCGGCGGCCCTTCGCTGGTCATCGGGGATTTCAAGTTCAAGGGCGACCTTTTCGCCGGTGGGATCAAGGAGGTTCGGGGTCTCTTCCAACCCGGCGACGAGGTGGCTCTGGTCCGGGATGAGACGGTCGTGGGAGTGGGAGTGGCCCGGCTATCCTCGGCCCTGCTCGAAAGGAGCCCGCGGGGGCTGGCGGTAAAGGTGAGGCACCGTGCATAATGGAATACAAAACCACAGAGACACAGAGACACAGAGTTTTGGGGCATTATCTCTGTGTCTCTGTGTCTCTGTGGTTGATTGTCTTGTCGTCGGGGCAACACAAAACAACCTACAACCATGGGGTGAGCCGGGGGGATGGCCGTGAGAGAGCCAGACGCCCCGCCCCCCATCGCCGCCTGGATCGCCCGGGCCAAGCGACCTCCCCGCAGGAAGAGCCCGACCGAACCGGTGGCGAGCTGGACCGAGAGGGAGCTGCTCGACGGTGAGCCGGTGGAGGCCTATGTGGCCATATTGCGGACCCGGGGTTGTTCCTGGTCCATCGAATCGGGCTGTTCGGTATGCGGCTACTTCAATGACACGGTTCCAGCCGGGGTCAGCGAGGCCGATCTGCGCCTGCAATGGTCGAAGGTGATGAAAGGCTACAAGGGGCAGCCGATGGTGAAGCTCTTCACCTCGGGCTCCTTCCTGGACCCCCGGGAGATGCCGGTGGCACTGCAACGGGAGATCGTGGCCGAACTGGCGGATGAGGGGGCTCTTTGGACCGTCGTGGAATCATTGCCCCAGTTCGTCAACCGACGCGGCCTGACCACCCTGGCCGACCGGGCCGCTCCCGGCCGCCTGGAGGTGGCCCTGGGACTGGAGTCGGCCGACGAGCGGGTGCTGGCCCGTTGCATCAACAAGAGGCTCACTCGCAAGGGATTTGCCAGGGCGGTCGAGATTCTTCTGGAAAAGGGGGTGGCGGCCAAAAGCTATGTCCTGTTGAAACCTCCATTCCTGACCGAGCGGGCATCCATCACCGACAGCATCGCCGCCATCCGCTTCGCTGTGGATTGCGGTTGCACCAATATCAGCCTCAATCCGGTCAATGTACAGCGCAACACCCTGACCGAGTCCCTTTGGAAACGGGACGAATACCGCCCGGCATGGCTCTGGTCGGTGGTGGAGGTGCTCCGGAAGGTCGAGCCCCTGCCCCGGGGTGTCAGGCTCTATTCGGACCCCACCGGAGGCGGCTCTCGACGTGGAGCCCACAATTGCGGCAAATGTGACGACAGAGTTCTGGCAGCCATCAAGGCCCACCGGTTGGGAGATACCGAGGCATTGAAGTGGTTGGTTGCCGAGGGCTGTGCCTGCCGCAGGGCCTGGGAGGCCGAACTGGCCCTGGGGTCGTTCGTGCGAGGCGGCTGGGGCGTGGTGGGGCGGCGGCAACATGAATAATTCATATCTGCGTATCCTAACCTTTTCTGATTGGCGTGTTCAACCGATCGACTATATGCTTGATTATCTAGAACAGGAAGATGAATTTTTCGATATTATTCTTTATGCTGGTGATGATGTTGAGAGGTTTCGAGATTCTAATATTAACTATTTTGAGGAAATTGCAAAATATTCCCGATTTGGATTGATTGCTGTCAAAGGTAATGATGATGCACATAAGAAGGAATATGAAATCAAAGGAGATAATGTATTTGATGGGCACAGAAATCCAATTATTGTGGACGGTGTAGGAATTATTTGTGTTGAAGGAGCGGTAGGAAATTTAGGGGCGATATTATACAAAGAAGTAGATTACCAAAAACATCTAAAACTTCAGCTATCCAAATTGAAAGATAATGAAATAAAAAATTTAATTCTGCTATCTCATTGTCCTCCAAAGGGCATACTTGATTTGTCATATAGATTTGGTATTGCTCATATAGGGTCTGTTGCATTATTAAATTTCATTGAAAAATATGAACCAATACTTACCGTTTGCGGACATAGTCATATAAATGGTGGAAAAATCGAAAAACTTGGAAATACTAGTGTCATCAATATAGCATCGCACGACGACGTTGGAGAACGTGGTAAAATTTGTATTATACAAATAAAAAATGGAAAAGTAGAGCATGAATTTCTTGAGCTGCCATTAATTCAAGAAACTGATCTTAAATTATTATTTAACGTTGGCAGGGCAGCAATTAAAGGGCTGTACAATCTTGGGGTTAAGTCAATTAAAGATTTAACACCCAAACAGTTTAATGATTATACAAAATTACCTGGGATATATTCTCAGCATGTGGGCAGATGGTTTGAACAAAAAGAAGCTATAGAAACTGGAGTTGTAATATTAAAGAAAAATACATTAACGAATGACATAGCAAATAAAAACTATATTTGCTATGACATTGAAACTAACATAGAGAATGATTATATTTGGTGTATAGGGGCTTATGATTCAAAGGACGATAATTTTTGTCAATTTTTTCAGAAGGATGATGAAAATAAATTATTAAACGATTTTCAGAATTATTTATCAGAAAGATTAGATAGATTATTAATAAGTTATAGCAATTGTAGATTTGAACAACGATTGATAACCGAATGTTCAATGAAATATGACAATCTAAAACCTTTATTATCAATTGTAAAGGATGATATAGATTTACAAATTATAATAAATTCAATCTTAATCGGTAATTTTAAAAGCTATGGAACAAAACAACTTGCAAACCAATTAGGGTACCTGTGGCAAGACTCGACCATCGATGGAATGGATGTGGGTTTAGCCTTTTCATATTATCAAAAAACTGGAAAAGAACCAGATTGGAAATCATTTTTACAATATAACAAAGATGATGTATTGGGTACAAGGGCTATCATTGAGTATATTAAAAAAATTTACCGAGGTGAAATTAACAATGCTATTGTTAAAGGTTGAAGGTATCTAGAGAGTATAATAATATAAGCCATTCAACAACCAATAGCACAATTACGAGGTCTCGTTGCTTGATGGCCATTTCAATCCTCATCTTCAATACGGGGTAGCTTTTCAAACTTTTCCCAATGCTTTGCGTCCTCTGGGTTATCCCAGACATCGGCCATGTTACGTAGCCCCATCTCCTGCCATTCTCGGTCGCTCATCTCCTCAATCTGGGCTGCTACCTCGTCGGCCGGCCTGAGGACCAGTTCCCGGGGGCGTTGGAGCACTACCAGGGAATCCCCCTGTTTCAGGTGGAGAGCCTCTCGAAACTCCTGGGGAATGACCACCTGCCCTTTGGCGCTCATCTTCACGGTGCGAATAGTTGGATTCATACTATCAAGTAGGAATGGTCTTACTTGTATTTAGATTTTACGGCGGCGGGCGGCGGCTCACGATGAGGGGCAGCGCGGCCTGGTCAACCGAGGTCGCCCTCGGCCCGTATGCTTGGGGCGGCTGGGCTGGGGCATCGGGGAGCGGCGCTGATCTGTTTTTGCGTTGCGGCGTTCAGGCTCCCGATCAATCAACCAATATCGAAAAACGAAAAACTTACAAACCATCCCCATATGCCGATATACTGTGGGCGATGACAGCAGGGACACTGCCAATTGTGTATCCCATGTTCAAATGGGCACCAGAGTCAGCTTGAGAGTTAGGCTACCGATCGAAGTATTTCACATCTACCTAAAAGGTCCTAATAAAATAAATATCATTTTTTACAAAACGGCCAGGGTGAGGTATGAATAAGAGTGAGTGGAATCCGCCAAATCAAGATTTTTTTTGGTGGTATATAAAGTATGAAATGAAACCACAGAGTCACCGAGTTCACAGAGAACGAACACAGAGAAGTATAACAATTTCACTCTGTGATTTTTTCTCTGTGCCCCTGTGTCTCTGTGGTGACAATCCCAATCTGTCGCAAAGCGACTTTCTTGGTCACCCGCTCAAGCCCCGAAGAACGACCCGGTACCCCGCTTCACATCGTACCGGAGGGCCCGGTCGTCCCGCATATTACGTTTATAACTCGTTTAGAACCGAAAGAACAATGGGGATGGGGCCCCGAAGGAGGAAGACAAATGAAATTCGAACGGATAATCTCAATAGGCTTGCTAACGACCTTACTGCTCAGCGCCATACCGCTGCTGGCCGATGAGGCCGGCGCCACAGAAAGTCAGCTCTGGACCCAGACCTCGGCCGCCGATTTCAACGGCGGCACGCTGGACGATGTGGAGGTCAGCGGCACCGGCGAGAGCGCCTTCCTGCAGCTCGAAACAGCGGGCGACGGTGGTGAGTGGACACGAACGGATGACGGACCCGACGCCGGGCTCCATGAGGCGGCGGCGGCCTGGGACAGCAAGCGCAATCAGGTCGTATTATTCGGCGGTATCTCGGACACATTCAGGTCCGAAACCTGGCTATACGATCCCGCCACCGACAGCTACACCGAGTCCTCGTCGGCGACCAATCCATCGGGCCGCAAATGGCACGGCACGGTCTATGACTCTATCAATGACAAGGTAGTGCTCTTTGGTGGTTATGGTAATAACGGGGCGTTGGATGACACCTGGTTATACGACCCCGCTTCCGACTCCTGGCAGCAGGTCTATCCGGCCGGCCATCCTTCGGTCCGACGGGTCTATGGTGGAATGGCTTTCGATGTATCTGTGGGGAAAGTCGTCCAATTTGGGGGTTACTATGACGGTACCCGATACGACGATACCTGGACCTATGATGTTAGCACCAACATCTGGACCCAGAAGTCACCTTCCTCCAAACCTTCAGCTCGCGCCTCGTCTATGGCCTATGATTCGAAGAACGAGGTCTCGGTTCTATTCGGCGGCAGTGACGGTGGCGACGATGACGAGACCTGGACCTACTCGGCCGGCAGCGATACCTGGACCGAGAAATCGCCGGCCTCCAATCCCTCGGGGCGATCATCCCATGGTATGGCCTACGACTCACAGGAAGAGGTGCTCGTGCTATTCGGCGGTTACAGTTACAGTGGCGGCGATACTTACAATTCGGAGACCTGGACCTATTCGGTCAGCGGCAATATCTGGACCGAGAAAACTCCTTCCTTAAAGCCTACCAACAGTGGCGATAGGCTCCTGGTTTACGATGACGCCCGGGGCAAGCTGGTGATGCTCGGAGGAGATTCTACTAAAAGCAACCAGCACGCCAACTTCTATACCGAGACCGTGGACGACTCGACAGCCGACATCGGCGAGCATAGTGACCTCGTCTTGGACGACGATGGGCACCCCCACATCTCCTACTTTGACGATACGAATGACGACCTTGAATATGCCGAATGGACCGGGTCGGCCTGGTCCAAGACCACCTTGGAGAGCAGTATTGACAGTAGTTACACCGCCATCGCCATGGACCTTGAGGGTTATCCCCATGTCCTCTACCGAGACACCGACGGGAGCCTCGATCACGCCTACAAGGACTCAGGCGGCTGGCATACCGAGACCGTGGACAGTACCAACACGGATAACACGGGTATGGGTCTCGACCTGGCCATAGACCGGTATGGATACCTCCACGCCGCCTATTTCGATAATGTGGATGAAGATCTAATCTACATCAAGAAGACCTCCTCATGGGGCTCCGCGCAAACTCTGGACTCTACTGACAACACCGGCTATCGGCCTTCCATCACCGTGGATTTGGACGGCAATCCCCACATCGCCTATGGCGACGTTACTGATTCTGATTTGAACTATATCAGCTCCGACGATGGAGGCTCCTCCTGGGGATCGGTGGAGGCCGTGGACGCGATATACAGCGGTTATGCGCCTTATTGCTCAATCGCCGTCGATCCGGCGGGTACGCCCTATATTAGCTACGCGGATACTAACTACAGGCTGGGCTTCGCCTACAAGTATGGCACCTCCTGGGGCACCGAGAACCCAGTTGCCACTGACAATTACGGCAAGTACACCTCTCTGTCTCTGGACCGCAATGGACGCCCCCACATCACCTCCTACGATTCCGACGGCGATGACGTGGAATACACCTGGCTGGATCGAAGTGGAGACTGGCGCACGGCCACCGTGGATAGCACTGCCGCCACCTACGGCAGTCCTGCCACGGCCAGCGCCATCGACGCCCAAGGGCGGCTGCACGTCTCATATTACGACTCCGGTTTGGACCTCCAGCATGCCCAACTGCTCCTGCCCAACTGGGAGTATGACCTGGGGGATGACGAGTGGACCGTGAAGGGCCAGGCCCGGGACGGGCCCTCGGAGCGGGGCGGGTACGCCATGGCCTATGACTCCGGGGTCGGGAAGGTGGTGCTCCACGGAGGCTACGACGGAGATACCACCATCGACGGCAGCAACTACAACGGCGAGACCTGGACCTACGACACCGGAACCCGGGTCTGGCAGCGACAATTCCCCACCACCAATCCGGGTGTGCTGGAGGAACCGGGATTTGTCTATGACTCGGTAAACCAAGTCTGCGTACTCTTTGGTGGCAACGACGGCTCCGCTAGTGATGAAACCTGGACCTACTCGGCTGGAGCCAACACATGGACCGAGATGTCCCCCGCCTCCAGCCCCTCCGCAAGGGAAGAGCTATTCATGGCCTATGACTCGGCCAACGGGGTCAGTGTCCTCTTCGGCGGCAACGATGGGGCCTACGATGCCGAGACCTGGACCTACGATTACCCCTCGGACGCCTGGACCGAGATGTCCCCCGCCTCCAGCCCCTCGGCACGATCAAAGGGGAATATGGTCTTCGATTCCGGGAGCGGTGTCAGCGTGCTCTTCGGCGGTTTTGACGGTAGTTACGATGATGAGACCTGGGCCTACGACTATCTGGCCGACTCCTGGACCCAGAAGTCACCCTCCATCAAGCCCACCGCCCGCAGGAACTTCGGGCTGGCCTACGACTCGGCCAACGACCTCACGACGCTCTTTGGCGGCTATGACGGCACCAACCGCCTCCAGGATACCTGGACCTACTCCATCGACGACAATATTTGGGCCAAGAAGGCGCCGCCCGGGAGGGCCTCGACCCGGTACCGAACAGCCATGGCCTACGACTCCAAGATAGGGGAATCCATCCTCTTCGGGGGCTACACCGGTTCCTACGAGCTGGACACCTACCACTATCGCCACACCAACTACGAAAAGATAGGCACCTACACCTCCCAGCCCTACGGCGCCCACGCCGACAGACCCGTGAAATGGGGCAAGATCCACTGGAACGCCGAATCGCCCTCGGGCGTCGACGTGGAGTTCCAGGTTGCGGTTTCCGACGACGGGCAGAGCTGGGATTATGTGGGTCCCGACGGCACGGCCAACTCCTTTTACAATGACGCCACCGGCGGCGAGCTCTACACCAGATCATCC
>CAYSUX010000112.1:0-8878 GCA_964434315.1 uncultured archaeon | reverse complement strand
TTCAATCGCACACTGGCCACGGTATCGCCGGTGATGTCGTATTTGAGTTCCAGCCTGTAGTCGTCGTTGGCTGTGTGGGTGTCACTGTTGCCCCGAACAAGGAACTGGTCGCCCGCCGTCAATTTACCATCGTAGTCATTATCGATAAAGGAAACCGATATGGTGCCCTCGCTCTTCTGGTAGTCTACTGTTTCCTGACTGCCGGCCTGGACGGCGTCGATGCGGATCTGCGCCTGAGTTGTGTCGTTGTAGGCGCCGCCGGCATCATTGCCCCGGTCGGCCTTGTCATTGCCCTGGTTCGTATCGGCAGTGCCGTCGTCGTCCCATGTGGCGTCGATGCCATGCCATTTGCCGCTGAGGTTCTGTAGGGCCACCTCGCCGAATTGTTTGGTAATGCCGCTCCCGTCCTTGAGATAGTATTGATAATCTTCAAGACGAATCTGAGGGCTTGCCTTGATTATATATAGTCGGTAATTGTCGTTGCTGTCCTTTGTTGAATCCAGGACAACGAAGGGGTATGGAGATTCGGGCATGTCCATGATAAATGAACCGGCTTTTCCATCATTTTGGTGGTAAAGGATGATCAGGGTCCAATTCTCATCAGCATCATGGTACTCGCTGTTTGTCTTGATCCTGAACACATCCCCGGCCGAGAGGTTACCATTCCAGTCATAGTCGGTAAAGGAGACCGAGATGGCTCCTTCACTTCTCTGGTTGGTGGAATAATCTTGAAAGCCCTCCTGGACCTCCTTTATACGTACTTGGGCTTCTTTGGCATCCTGGTACCGACCTCCAGCGGATTCCGCTCTGTCAGCCTTGTCATTACCGGGATTGGCATCAAAAGCACCATCTTCATCCCAGGTCACATCCACGCCATGCCAACGCCCGCTGATGTTCTTAAGAGCTATTTCATCAAACTGTCTTACGATTCCCTTCTCGTCCACCAGCTTGTACCAGTAGCTTTCCAAACCCAGGTCATCGGATGTGGAATTCACCCGAATCCCATAGGAATGACCTCCCTGGAGAAAATCCTTGACCAGTTCGATAGTTGGAACCCAGTCATCATCGTTTCCCTCATCCAAACAACCCAGATTTACGAAGGTCACCATCAAGGCTGCCACAAGAATCACCGGGAACCAGGATGAACATTTTGGTTTACTTTCGGCTTCAATGTCAGGGTAAAATCTTGAAGACAGGATATCACCACAGACCATCAAATGGAGTTGGTCACTAATTAGACTTTCCCAGGGGTCAGGGTCCAGGGGCTAGGCCAGGGGAGGGACTATGGGTCAGGGGCTCGAAGGTCAGGACCAGGGCTCCCGACAGCCTTCGAGGCTAGCAGCCAGTCGTCAGCGGCCAACGACCAAAGGCCAAAGGCCAGCGAGGACCAGCCGAGTGCGGGCCAGCCAAACCCTCTTGACCTGTAGCAACCTCACCCTGACGATGCCCTCACTCACGACTGCGCCCGCGGCCTCGCCCGCCCCGGCCCAAGGCAAGCTCCTCATCGACTGTGACTTTCACCTGCACAGCCATTATTCCATGGGCGTGTCCAAGAACATGACCCTTCCCGTACTGGCCGAGCAGGCCGCTCGCAAGGGCATCGGCCTGGTGGGGGTCTCCGACATCACCCATCCCAAGTGGCGGGCTCACCTGGTGGAGGTGGCCCGGGCGGCGGAGTTGTTAGGCACAGCGGCGGCTCGGGCCGGTACTGCGGCAACCAAGGCGGGTACCACGGCAGGCAAAGCAGGAGTTTCGGGCTCTGCCAAGGCGGGCGTTACCGGCCCTGGCGGCAATGGCAAGGCAGGCCCAGCGCCGGTCAGGTCGGCGACCAGGGCGGGCACGGCGGCCAGCATGGCGAGCCCGGTGGCGGGCATGGCTGCGGACGGGCCGGTGGATGGCCCGGGCGGGCCCGGCGGCGGCGGCGGGGGTCTCGTGGCCCCGGGCACCTACCGGATCGGTCCCACCCGATTCATCCTAACCGGAGAGGTGGAGGATTCCAGGCGGGTCCATCATCTGCTCATCTTTCCAGAGCTATCGTCGGTGGAGAGCTTCTGCGAGACCGTGGCGCCGGCCTCGTCGACCCTGGAAAAGGATGGGCGACCCAAGTTGCGGCTCACCGGCGTTGAGGTGGCCCAGGCGGCCCTGGATGTTGAGGCCCTCATCGGCCCGGCCCATGCCTTCACGCCCTGGACGGCCCTCTATGCCTACCACGACTCCCTGACCGACTGCTACGGCGACCTGGCCTCGAAGCTGGCCTTTGTGGAGCTGGGGCTTTCGGCCGAGAGCTCCTACGGCGACCGGATCCCCGAGCTGGCCGACCTGACCTTCCTTACCAACTCCGACGCCCATTCCCCCTGGCCCAACAAGTTCGCCCGGGAGTTCAACCGGCTGGAGCTGGCCGAGGCCACGTTCGAGGGCGTAAGGGCGGCGCTGCTGAGGCAAAAAGGGAACCGGGTGGTGCTCAATGTGGGGCTACCGCCGGAGGAGGGCAAATACAATCGCACGGCCTGTACCCGCTGTTACCGACACCACAGCTTCCCCGAGGCCGTGGCCCGTCAATGGCGTTGGGGTTGCGGGGGGCTCATCAAGATAGGCGTCGTCGATAGGGTGGGGGAGCTGGCAGCGCTGGCCGAAAGCAGGGCCGGGAAGTCTGGCCGCCCATCGCCACCTGAACATCGCCCTCCATACCTGCACCTGATACCCCTGGGTGAGCTTATCGCCAAGGCCCTGGGGGTGGCCAGCCCCAATGCCAAGAAGGTCCAGAACGAATGGGAGAAGCTGGTGGCCCGCTACGGCTCGGAGATCGGGGTCGCAGTGGATGCGCCCATCGACGAGCTGCTGGAGCTGGCGTTGCCGCCGGTGGGCCAGGCCCTGGAACTGTTCCGGAGCGGAAACTACACCATGAGACCCGGGGGAGGGGGCAGGTTCGGCGAGGTGGTGCTGCCGGGCGAGAATCAGACGAGATCCAAGGAGGCGCCTGTCGCCCCAAAGGAGAGTCAGGCTACTCTCTTTCAATTCGAGGCATAAGGGGTTTCGAGGGTGAGGCCGGGAGCATTAGCTCTGAGGCTCTTTTCCGTTCAGAAAGCGGCCGCTCACGGCGCTGGCCAGGGTGGTGAGGGTTCCGATCAGCTCGTCGATTTTAGCCGTCATCTCGTCACCCACGCGGTTGATGGACTGGGTGACGGCACCGAAGTTATCCCTTAAGGTAAAAAATTCTGATTATGGTCTTGATGAAAGGAGGCATACACCGTGGCGCCAAAGTCAAGTTTGTTGATAACGTCATCAAGTTTGCCCTCGATCCCCTCCGGCTTGCGGACCGAGAAGGAATTGAAGGTAATAGAATCGATCGGTGTCCGCCTTTCCTTGATGGTTTCGACGTGAATCAAAGAGCGCGGCGGCACCAACTCCCCTGGTTCGGGTAAGGTCATCTTCATCTGTTGGAGATATTCGATCAGTTTGTCGATAGCCTCCGGAGCGCCTTCAACTACGACGTGAACCAGCTCTTCGTCTCGCTCGTCGTTCTCAGCATAACCTTTGAGGCCCAAGGGATAGGCCAGATGCCTTATTGTATTTCTGAAATTCACGCCTTGGATGTGGCCTTTGACCTCAAGCCGGGCATGCTGGAGCGAGGGGATTGTCATAGTGTTTCAGCCAATTGGTCTTAGAATGGAGGAGTGTTCCGGCCAATTGGTCTTAGAATGGAGGAGTGTTCCGGCTATATATAGTTCCTTATGCTGGTTGGTTTTATGATGTTGATATTGTGCTTGGGTTTGGCATCCTCAGGAGGCGACCAACCCAGCCGCTCCCAGGGCCAATCGCCGCACTCCATCAACACCTTGGGCCGCGCCAGGTGACGCCGCTGGCCGGGTGGCGGTTCGTACCATCCAGGGGCCAACGAGCCCTCGGGGACCACATAACTGGCAGCCTCCTCGGGAGCCCAGGTCCCGCAGGGTCGGCAGCGGTATCCAGCGTCCGCGCCAAGGGATTTCATCGACTTCCCACACTCTCTGCACCGGGGATTGGCCATCTTTATCCCTCTCGACGACGGATATATAAAGCGTAGCTTCTCGATGGCTAATGTGAGGGGCTCGCCATGGGTTCCACCGCAAACCTCCACATCGTCCCCGGGCCGCAGGCGGGCCAGGTGTTCGGGCAAGGGCTTCCCGGGCTCGAAGGCGGCGCAATCGAGCGTTCCCTTCGCGTCGGTGATCTGGAAGAAGAGATGGCCGCCGGGTCCTTTGTGAGGTTGGCCCGCCACCTTGCCCCTGACCCGGTGACCGCTTCTGGGACCGACAGCGGCGGAGTCGGCGTGGACCAGATGGTCGTCCGATCCCTGGTTGGTGGCCCATATCAGCCAGTCGGCCACCGGCTCGCCGGCCAGTCCCTCCATGGCCTTGACCAGCATCGAGGGATAGAGGCCGCGCAGACCGTAGAGGACCGGATCCGGACCCCTGGGGGCCACAACGACCTTGCCGGTATGGGGATTGTAGGAGTCGAAGGTGCCTGGCTCGAACTCCAGTCGTTCCAGACCCCGCAGACCCAGGGTCCGCTCGCTGCCCCAACGCCCGGGCTCCCGGTAGGCCAGCAGCTCGTGGCTGACCCAGCCGGCGGACCAGGCCAATGCCCCCACGGCACCCACAAGACCGCGGCCATTGCCCCATTCCCGATGCTCGATACCATGTTCGCAAAGCAGCTCGCGGTTCGCCTTCCGGTCCACGACGGTCCTGACCCTCTGCCAGTAGAACCGGGCCGGCAATGGCCGGTCGGTGACCACCAGGCCGGGATTCGTGTTCTTTGTACCGGTATGGGCCCAGGTCTCGATGATCGGCAGGGCCTGTTGGGCCATGGTAGCAGGGTCGGAAGGGCTCCGGGCGGCGCCGGGATAGGCCACGATGGGCTCTCCGGCCAACTCTCCGACCTGGAACGAGGGTCCCACACCCTTTCCCAGTTGAAGCGCTATCGCGCCATTGCCCCGGGTCTTCCAGGGTACGTTCGGGTTTAAGCGCACAAGACGGGGCCAGCCGATGAGGTCATATCCGATATCATGTACCAGCGTTTCCAGCAGGCGCGCTCCAAGATGGGTGGTGCAACCTCCGGTTAGGGAATCTGTATCGTCGAGGCCCAGTCGTAGCACGCGCTTTCAGTCCTTCTCGGCTATAAAGCACTTGACCGAGCGGGGGCCGTCCCGATCCAGGCGCACAAGGCCCTCGCCCACCAGGTTGCGCAGGTGGTAGTGGATCCGCTGTCGGGACATGCCCAATGCCTTGGCCAGTTCGGTCGGTGAGATACCGGCCTCCTCTTTCAGGTGGGCCAGGAGCTTCTTCTGGGGTGACCCCAGTTTGCTGGACAAGGTATCGAGATTGCTGCCAAAGGGGTAGAAGCGCTTGTAGACCCCGTCCCGGATCGATTTCACATACTCCTCTCGCTCAAGGGTGGCCAGGTGGTGTATCAGGGTGCCGGTGGGCAGGCTTGTGGATACCGCCAGTTGGCGCAGGTGCTCTCCAGGATTGGCGGTGATGTAGTTGAACAGGGCTTCCCTGGTCCCGTGGTCCAACACCTTGTCCTTGCGGATGCGGGAGTAAAGGGGAGTTACAAGGCTCAGGTAGCGATATCGGCCCCAGTCGGTGAAGGCAAGGCCTCCGGCCGCCAGGGCCAGTAACCCGGCGCTGGCCGCTGCCACTCCGATGACGACCGGGGGTGTGGGTTCTGGTTCTGAGGGTGGATTCTGGATCGATCCAGAGGCCGAGGCGACCTCGATGGTGGTCAATGCCTCGTTGTTGGACCCGTCAAGGTCCTCGGGGTGGATGGAATCGATTCGGACAGTGATGGTATGCAAACCTTCACCGGCCGTGAAGTTGAAACTGAAATAATCGCCCTTGCCGGGAGCCAGTTGGACCGGTTGCGGTGGCAATGCCTGTTCGTCGAGCCATACGATCATACGGCCGGTTCCCGTGACCCCTCCCTGGTTCATGATGAAGACCGTCATCTCCACCGCCTCTTCGGTCAAGGCCTCCCCCTTCAGGTAGATATCGCCGGGCGTCAGGTCAGGGTAGAGCTGAACCTGGTCCACGGTCACACTGGAGGTGGCCTGGTTGTTGGATTCACTGGATTCCCGCACTATCTGGCTTCCGTCGGCCATGAAGCCGATGGTGTGCAGACCCGGGGTGTTGAACTGCCAGAGCGTCTCCAGGAATATGCCCTCCATTGGTCCCAGGCCCGGCAGGGTGGTGTCTCCCAGATATGGCTGGCGAACACCATCCACGATGAGCAGGGGAATGAAGTCGTCAGAGGCGAGCTCGCCCTGGTTCTCCAGGTAGGCCAGTATCCGGTAGTGGGCTCCTTCCCGGTTCATGAGGGGTATGACCCTCAGATCGGCCGGGTCCAGGACCAGATCGGGTAGTTTCTCGGGACCAATGTCCGCCTCGATCGTCATCATGTTGTTGGCCTTGTTCACCTCGGCCATGGTGTTGTCTGGATCGATGTACAACCTGATCGTGTGAAGACCGGTATCGACCGGAGTCCACTGGAAAACGAAACCCAGAGGACCGCTTTCCAGGGGCATCTCGGGCAGAGATGCCCAGGCAAAATGAACGAGTAGACCATCGAACCAGACCTCGAACAACGCCATGGTGGGTTGGCTGGCGGCTGAACCGATGTTGTACACATCGATGGCCAGCTCCAGGTCATCGGCAACCCTGGGATCCTGTGAGTTCATCGACAGGCTCGTGGGACTCCAGGCCAGGTCCGGTTGGCGCCGGGGGTAGACCAATGCCTCGACCCAGGCCAGGTTGTTGGAGGTTTCCGATTCATCATCCTCGGCAATGGCCAGGCAGTAGATGGGCTGGAACCCGGTGTCCGACAGGATTATCTCGAATGTCAGGTCAATGAATCTGTGGGCCCGAACAGACTCTTCGGTGAAATGTCGTGCCAGCTCCCTCCCGTCGTCGGGATCGCCCAGGTAGAGTGTCACCTCGGCCCTGGTGGCCGTCGAACCCCGGTTGTGCAATCGCACATTCACAGTCAAGGTCCGGTCCTGTTCGACAACTGGGGGATCGAGCTGAATGTCGCTCTCGTCCAGGGTGAGATCGGGCCCGGCGTCAACATCCCCGTTGATATGATAACTGATCAACTGGTCCTCGGTGGTCACCAGCAGGCGGTCATCGGTGATGGTAACGCTGGAGGCCATTTTGCCCAGACCCTCATCCCGGTAGAGCCGGAGACGCTTGTCCAGGTCATAGATGAGTAGCTCACCGTTGCTACTGGTAATGGTCAATCGTTTGCCCCGGCTATCGTCCAGGTCATCGACTGTCACGGCCATCAGGGGGCTGTGGAAGGGGCTGCTGGACCAGTCCGGAACGTATCCCTCGGTGGTATGATCGTAGGTATGGACCTGTCCCGCCCCGGTCACGGCCACGAGCTCCAGGGCCCGGTCGGCGTCGAGATCGACCAGGAGCAGGTCATTGGCGACATCCGACAGCTCGACCTTGGGTAGTGCCGTTTCGTAGCCATTGAGGGTGTTGAACTGATAGAAATGGATGGTATTGTCATGGGTGGACAGGGCGATCTCGATGCGACCATCGCCATCGATATTTCCAATGGATATGGGCCCCTTGGCGTTCAGTGTGGCGGCGGTCCGGTATTCCCGGGTCCAGGCAGAGCCATTGTATTGCAGGATGGTCAATCGCCCTTCATAGATGTTCCCGGATGAGCTGCTCGCGGGCTGCTCGATCACCGTTATCTCCAGCAGGAGGTCGTCGTCCAGGTTGGCCAGGGCCAGGCCCCGTGGTTTTCCCAGTCCCAGGGGATCGGGATCAAGGTAGGTTTCCAGTTCCAGGGTCTCACGGTCCAGGATGGCCAGCCCGCCCTGTTCCGGGGTAGAATGGGTCAGGAGAGCCACGATCTCGATGGCGCCGTCACTGTCAAGGTCCCCCTCGGCAAGGGCCACGATACCTGCTGGCAGCATCTGGGACCAGGCGACCACTTCCAGTTCAGGGTCCAGACGATAGACACGTCCAGAGCCACCGGCGACCAGTATCGATCCGGCGAATGCTCCTTCCTCGACCAGGACGGCCTCTACCGGACCACCGAAGGTGGGTCTGAAACGATAGGATTCCTGCAGGGCCGAGTCGGTGATGACGAAGCCCACCAGTTCTCCCTGGCGGGTGGCGGTCAGCAATCCGTATGGTGTGGCGACAAGGTTCTGCAATTCCTCATGGTAATTCCGGGAGGCGAGGACCTCCAGGGTCTCACCGTCGATTATTTCCAGAAAGCCAGAGGTATTGAAGCTCAGGATCCGACCCTGGGCCGCACGGGCCAGAACGATATCATCTCCGGCCAGGACCGAGACCTCCCGGTGGGGCCCATCAGAGTCGCCGCAGACCAGCAGGATCCTGCCGTTCTCGAGAAGGATGGCGTCGTGGAACTGGTCATCGTCGACCAGGGCGGTGGTCAGGGCAGGGTCATCGCTACCGTCCATTATCTGCTTCCATTCCTTGTCATCCAGCAGCCAAAGTCCGGTGGAGTTGGAAACCAGGAGCTGTGGGGTATCGGTGGAGAATGGACCCGAGGCCAGACCCGCTTCGACCTGAAGATCGTTGAAAACCAGATGGTCGATAAGCCCGTCAGGGCTGTCATCGCCGTTGACAACACCGTCATCATTCGCATCAGGTCCATCGACGTTGAGCGCCCAGATATGGTCGGTGGTTCCGACCCAGACCGAGTTCCCGACAATGGTCGCGGTCTCCAGCTCGATCTGACCCAAGCCGGGCCATTCGAGGCTCACTGACCAGAGGGGTCCGAATCTGTGCTCGTTCAGGGTGAAGGCAGCGATGGTTCCCTGGTCAGTGACAGCGATGATCTCGGCTGTCCCGTCGTCGTC
>CAYSUX010000111.1:0-8889 GCA_964434315.1 uncultured archaeon | reverse complement strand
AGGCATAAGTCGACCTTTCGTCGATGAAGTCCGGGATTCGATCGGGAGGATCCGCCTGGCGCAAGCGAAAACCGCCGCCCCCCCAAAAAATATTTTTGTTGTTTGGGGGCGGCGACTTGGAAGTGGAAACGGCACTTCCAAGACGCCCGCCCCTCCTGCGTTTTCTCCCCCAGGTCGAAAACACATCGTTTCTGGAAACTCAAGATAACGTTTCGTTTCCCAAAACCTCCGGGCGTTCTGGATGGGCCAGTGATTGTGATGAATTTTTTTCGATAGGGTCCATTCCCAAAACCAAGACGCCTCGCGTGTCCTCCTTTCAGTCGGCCACACAGCGACTTCGGAGTTCTCCACTGATTAGTCGAACTCGAAGACGCCCGCATCCCTCATTTCATTCGGGATACGGCGACATAGAAGTGGACACGGCACTTCTATGACGCCCGCACCTCCTGCGTTTTCTCCCCCAGGTCGAAAACACATCGTTTCTGGTTTCTGGAAATGGTTTATCCCCAGAGTAGATATGTGATGGGATAACTCATCGACCAACCCCGGTCACTTGCCCTCCTTGCCGGTCATCTGCTCGATATCAAGTCTGTAGATGGCAACCCCGGCCAGGGTCTTTTCATCGGTCAGATATTTTTCTTTGAGGGGTTCAGGGTCCTCCTCGAGATGCTCCATCATGACCTTCAATCCATGGGCCTTCTCCTGGAGGTCAGGGATGAGGCGGATGGTGCCGTTGATGACCACAGAGCGGTAGGCATGGGAGCAGCGCCCCATCCTGTAGCCCAGGTCCTCGATGATGGTGGCGCAGACCCCCGGATCACGCTCGATGATATCGTTCTTTAGACCTTTTCTGGCGCTATGAAAGTACAAGGCGTTTTGATCCTGGTCGAATCCGTAGTTGAGGGTGACAGCGTAGGGTCGGTCGCCCAGGCTCAAGGCGCCACGCGCGCCCTCCTTGCAGTCGGTCACACATCGACCTCGCGGTTCTTTTCTGACCTGTCGAACTCCCAAGGCCAGGGTGGCGAACCGGCCCTTGGCGATGATCCGCAGTATATCGTCTTTTTGGGTGATCTCCCTCTCGGCCTTTTGCATATGGTACCGGGTCAACCAAGGACCTCCTGGCTCCTGGCCACTCCACTCGAATGTTTCTGAACGTAAAAGACCTTGTTGTGGCTTAAAGTCGCTCCAGTAACCGGTGAATGGTGAAGGAATGTTGAACAGCCCTTGTAAGTTCAATCAAAGGATTGACCCACGATCTCGAAGTCGATGCCCAGGGCCTTTAGCCAGGTTTCGGTGAATTCCAGACCCGAGCTGGCCGGCTCCCCCTTGCCGCCTTCACGAAGTCGCTCGATGAAGATGAGCTCCCCCAACATCGCCTCACCCCCTTGCCGGTCGAAAAGGTCCAGAAAGAGATGCAGGAACTCCTCCTTGGCCTCGAAGAAGTTGGGAGCCTTTACGAACATGGTCATGTCCGCGCATGTGAGCCTCCACAGTCGGGTGAGTGCCTCCTTGGGCATACCATTGACTTGGAATAGCTACCAAATAAAATTTGTGGTGCCAGGTTCGTATTCGGTCTGTTTTCAAGGTCTTTTGTGGGTATAATAACTTCGATGGACCACAGCGGAACCATTGAGGGAACCATTGGGTCTGGAAATAACCAATTCCCGAAAGGCCGCGACCAGACAGTCCGGCGTTCGGTCGATCCGCGTCGATCCGGGTGTCGGGCCATTGTTGGAAAAGATCCCCCGAGACGGTTGATGGCACGACCTGGCTAGCCTTGTAACGCTGTATTGACCAGTAACAGATGGCGGCCTTCCTTTGCCACCATTTCCACCAGGTAATTGGCCGGGCTCTCATCACAGAGGGCCTTCATCCACAGTTCCAAACGGTCGATGGGAGCGGCGCCCTTCTTGGGACCCCCGGGTACATTGGACCTGCTGTTGGTGGCCTCCTCTTCCAGGGGATCGCCGTAGGCCATGTCGGCATAGTACCGAAGTTGGGTCATGGAGAGCCGTCCGTAGCGGGAGAGGGTGCCGATATGCTCGTCCCAGTGCTCGGCCACCAGCTTCTCCAGCCTGGCGAGGGCCGAGGGGCGACCATCATCGGGAGCCGCGTCCCAACCTCCGGTACCAAAGGAGCGGTAGACATTGATGTCCACATTGGATGGTTTGCGCTTGGGATCAAGGGAGAATCCGTAGTATTGCAATGCCACTTTGCGGGCCAGGGGAACCGACATCTGACAGGCCAATGCCAAGGCCCATAAAAGCAGTGAGCCTACCGGCAAACCAGCCATGACTTCCAAAGGCCCTGCACGATGCCATCTTTTCACTCTGGGCCATTCGACCCGGACCATCGAGGAATTCCGGGATTGCCTGAAAGGCCATGCCATATCCGATATCGTCGATGTGCGCGGGCATCCCCGATCCGCCCACAATCCCCATTTCGATCGTACCGGCCTGGCCCCGGAGTTGGAGGCGGCGGGCATCGGTTACCACTGGCTGGGTAGGGAGCTGGGAGGCTTTCGCAAGGCCGGCTACCGGACCCACATGACCACACCGCTCTTTTTGGCCGGCATGGCGCGAGTGCTCACTCTGGCTGATGACCCCGGCCCCGGTCAGGAACTCGATCACAACCGGAATCACGACCATAACCAGAATCACAACCACGACCATAACCACGACTATAACCAGAATCACAACCATAATCACGACAACCCCACTCCCAACAATGGCAGGAATGTGGCCCTGATGTGCGCAGAGTTCAAGTGGTTTCGGTGCCATCGACGATACATCGCCGACTGGTTGGTGGCAAAGGGATTTCGGGTGACCCATATTCTCGATACCGAGCAAACGATAGAACATGCGGAAGGCTTGATGGGGGAGGCCGGCGTCTGGTGCGACCGGCGGGCGAAAGCCATGGCTTCAGGAAAGCGATAACCGGCAATAGACACTCATCGTTAACTTATTATATCTGATTTGACATCAATAGATTACCATTGTAAACGAGGCCCGCCAATCATGCCCTCCAACGCCCTGACCGTAGCCACTCGCTTTCCCCCCCGGGACATCAAGGCCATCGACGCCCTCATCGCCGCCGGCCATTACACCAACCGCGCCGACTTCCTGCGCCAGGCCGCCCGGGAGAGGCTGACTCAAACCAGGGAGAAACGCAAGCTGGAGCTGGAGCCGCTGCCGCCAGCTATTGTGGAACTCCAAAAAGAGATTCGAGAAGAAGGCAAACCCTGGGCTACTGAAGAAGAAAAATGGGCCCTTTTAAAGAAGGTCCGTCACGAGGTCTATAGAGAGGAATATGGGGAAGACCCCTGAAACTTCACTTTAGGGGGGAAAGAACATTAAGATTTTTTGGATGCCAACGTACTAATCGATGGAATTGTCGATGATGACGCCCATTCACTCAAGATCCTTACCAAGAATGAGGTGGCTCTATTCACAAACGAATACGCCCTCAAGGAATTCAGACGAGTTGTGGCAAAGAAAAACTATACTCCTGAAAAAATCAATGCTTTTATCGACCATATTCGCGACCGCTGCACAGTCCTCCCCACCCCCTCCAAAGAAGTATTTGCCCGCTACCGCCTCAGCGACCGCTCGGACCGCCCCATAGTTGCCTCGGCCGTCAAGGCCGGTTGCGTCCTCATCAGCCACGACCATGTTCTGCTACAGGAGGCGCGACCCTATGTCAAAGCCATGACTGCCGAGGAGTTCATTGATGGATTTTACAGAATATCCTGAGTTCAGAAACACCCTCAACACACTTCCCGGTTCCCGGCGAATGGTTAAATACCATCACTGGTAAGGAAATACCATGAGTTCGAAGGTCAACAAGGTCCTTCTATCCTATTTGTTTGTAATATTAATCATCGCAACGGCTTTCTATATTCGGGGTCCCAGAGAATATGATCCGGCATATCAGACTCCCGCTGTAACATTAAGGGAATCTTTTCATGACGAATTGGATTATTCCATCCTGATAGTAAAGGCCACTCCGAGCTTTCCGCTGAATAGAACGATGGTCTTCCTGTATGATCCGGCAGGCACTGAAATCGAGAGCCATTTCATCGATCTCCATTACGATTCTGAAGAGAGAATGCAGGGTATCGATATCACCTGGGACAATCGAACCGATGTTGCCTATCAGATATCCGATCGGAATTATGTATATGTTGACCCCATAGCTACCCAGGCCAGGATTGACCAGGTGATGAATGGTAGCGACGAGAATGGTTCGATACGGCTTTCATTTATCGATAACGACGAGAACGGACGAATCTCTCCGGGTGATGTTTTCTATCTTGATGGTCATAGAGAAGGAGGTTTCTATGATTACAGGGGCTACACACTCCGCCTTAGATTCCATTTTAATGTTAATGATCCCGAGTATGGAGAATATCGGTGGGGTCCCTCCCTAGAATTATCAATATTCTCCGATATCGAAATGACCTCAAAGAAGGTTGAGAACAACAACTACACGGTGAAGATCGACAATTGGTGGTTGATTAGTAACGTTTGTTCGATATCCCTCTTGGACCCGGACATGAACCTTGTACGTAGTCATAATATCGCCTTGAGGGAAGATGAAGGAGGTGAATGGATAGGAATCAACATCAGGATGAATGATACGCTGAGAGCTCAACTACCGGAAGCAGCCCGGGTCCGTATCGACGATATCAAGAACGGTTCGGATGCTAAGGGTCCAATTTACATGTGGTATTACGATGGAATACACATCCATCCTGTCGAATCAGGCGATATAGAGAGCTTCGATGGATACTGGATCAAGATCACGCTTCTCCCGACGGGAGAGAACCTGGGGGAGATCCAGCTTAGACCCTGATCGAAGATTGCCGTTCGCCGTTCACCGTTCACCCTCACCTTTAAGCGCCTGCACCGCCTCATCCCCCAATATGCCCGTTCCTTCACCCGTCTTCTCATCATCGCCCTCTTCCAGCCCGGACCCCCGCAAGCTCATTGGATTCGTCCTGAATCCCATAGCCGGCATGGGCGGCCGCGTCGGCCTGAAAGGCACTGACGGACCCGAGGTGCTGGCCGAGGCCATGGCCCGGGGCGCCGAGGCGAAAGCTCACGAGCGAGCCGTCTCGGCCCTGAAGATACTGGCCCGTCAGACCCTCTGGAGCGGTGAGGCGCCCCCGCTCTGGCTGACCTGCGGCGGGTCCATGGGCGGCGAGATCCTGGAGACCGCCGGCTTTACCGGACAGCATCATCGATTTATATACTTCCCGTCGGGAGACCGAACCTCGGCCGATGACACAAAACTGGCTGTTCAGGCCATGGTCCAGGAGGGGGCCGAGCTCATCGTCTTCTGCGGCGGCGACGGCACGGCCCGGGATGTTCTGGAGGCCCTGGCCAAAGCCGAATCGATAGGGCTGGGCCCGTTCGGTAAGCCCGAGGCGATATATGCCGGAGAGGCAGGCCCGGGTGAGGCGACGAACGACCCGGGCGCTGATGCTTTTGCCACCACCACCACCTCCACCTCCACCACCTCCAGGCGCCGGCCGCCGACAACGCCCTCGATTCCCGTGGTGGGCATCCCGGCGGGGGTCAAGATGCACTCCGCGGTGTTCGGCCAGTCACCAGCCGCGGCTGCCGACCTCATCGAGCTGTGGCTGGCCAACCGGGCCCGGCTGCGTGAGGCCGAGGTCATGGATGTGGACGAGGCCGCCTTTCGTGACAACCGGCTGGCGGTGAAGCTCCACGGCCATCTGCGGGTGCCCTACCATGCCGACCTGCTCCAGGGCTGCAAGTGCGTCTTTGGTGGCGAGGACGAATCCGAAGCCCTGGAGGGCATTGTCGAGACCTTTCAGGAGATGACCCAAGAGGCGAAAGAGGCCGGGGAAGAGGCAAAGCAAGCCAAGCAGGCAAAGCAAGCCAAGCAGGCAAAGGATGCCGACAAAGCTGGCAAAGCCGACATGGCCGCCAAGGCCCGCCCGCCTGGAGCGACGGCGGCCCCGGATGGGGACGAGAAGGTAGGCGAACAAAGGGAAGCGGCAGGCGAGATAAAAGCGGCAAAAGATGGAAAAAAGGCTCACGACGACAAGATCGCGACTGGTATCCTCTGGCTGCTGGGCCCCGGCTCCACCGTCGCCCGGGTCAAGGAGGGCCTGGGCCTGACCGAGCCCACGATGCTGGGCGTCGATGCCCTGGAGCCTGACGGCACGGCCCACCGCGACCTGGATGAGGCGGCAATACTGGCTCTGCTGAAGGCGGCAGGCGGTGTCGGTGCCGGAGAAGGGGCCGCGATCGGAACCGGAACAGGGGCCGGGAACAGGACCGGGGACAGGGTCGAGACAGAGGACTTGGCCGGAGGCGAAGGCAAAGGCAAAGGCAAAGGCGAAACCGGGCCAAAGGCCGACGTTCGCCTCGTGGTATCACCCATCGGAGCCCAGGGTTTTCTGTTGGGCCGGGGCAACCAGCAACTATCGCCCGCGGTCCTGGCCCGGCTGGGCAAGGATAACATCCATGTGGTATCCACGCCCCACAAGCTGCGGGACACCCCCAGGCTACTGCTGGACACCGGGGACGCCGACCTCGACCGGGCCCTGGCCGGCTTCTACAAGGTCACCATCGGCTATCATACCTCCCGAGTGACGAGGGTCGAGGCTGCTGGAGGGAGGTAGACGGGGGGCGGTAGGGTGACCTCTGTTTGGTGTCGGAGTGTTACGAAAGTTGGTTCGATGCGTTAGGTTAGTTTCTCGACGATGGGGGAGAGGCGATTTGGTTACGGAGGGACAGGATTTAATAAAGCGCTACATGAATCCTTAATAAAGTGAGATTGAAAATGTTGTTATAGAAAATGTTATATAATACCTAACACATATATTTAATATTATGCTCCAGCATCATGAAATGGATCGAATTCAACCCAAGAATCAGATATTCTTCATTGAATCCACATTGTTTGCCAATACCTATTATGTTCTTGAGTTCAGAAATAAAATGCGAATAGAGGATGTATATGGCAAAATATAGAAATCGTATAGAATATCCAATTGTGATTATTTGTACATTTATTATTGTAATTATTGGATTTTCCTCGTTATTTCAAACGGAATATAATGCCGATAAGAATGATAACAACCCTAATCAACAACTGCCTGAGAATTCAACAATACCTGATGATACCCCAAACAATAATACTAACAATTCCTCTAACAATAATACAGAAAGACCAACCCCAAACTCATCATCAAATAATTGGCCACAATTTCACAATGATGCAAGACATTCTGGATATACCAATGTAACTATTTCGGATGAGCTTAAACTATTATGGAGTGTAACTATTCCACCCAATGGAAATAAAACATTAGAAATCGGAGCGCCAATTGTATTTAATAATAATATTTTTTTCTTTGCTGATGGGTGGTTATCAGATATAAGTCGACCAGTTATCCCACCTCTGTTTCAACACCGACTTTATGCTATTAATGGAGAAAATGGAAGTATCTTATGGTATCAAGAGGAAAGAGTGTATGGATATCATCCATATAATTATCCTCCTATCGCTTTTAACAATTTAGTGGTAGGTGGAATGGAAATGGATATTAGAGCAATTAATATAACCAATGGTAATGAATCATGGTCTTTTTCACAAGATTATAATTTAAATTTTATGACATATCTTACATATGTAAATGAACATTTTTATACAGCTACGCTCGATTATAATAGAAATAATAAAAATTCCGAAGAAAAATTGTTAAATTATGTGTATAAAATAAATAATAATGGAACCAAAGAATGGAATACTACAATTTATTCTTCTTGGTTTTCTTCTTCTCCAATTATCCACGATGGTCGTATTTACTACGTTACTGGAGATGGAATAATTTTTATCTTGGAAGAAAACAGCGGTCAATTAATTAAAATAATCTATACAGATTATAGAATTGGGACATCACCAACAATCCAAGATAGAATGCTTTATCTATGCACCTATAATGGTACAGTAATAGCTATTGACACTATATCTGATGAGCTTGTTTGGTTATATAAATCAAAAAACTATCATCCGATATTTGGAAATAATCTTCATCCCTTTATTAATCTTCTTAATTCATCTTCACCAGCTATAGCACATGATATTATATTTGTAGGATTATCAGATGGGCAACTACATGCTATTGATAGTAGGGACGGTACAGAAATATGGAGTTACTCTACACAAGGATTTATTAATTCACCAACTATTGCTGGAGATAATGTGATTTTTGGATCAACTGATGGTAATTTACATATAATCAATGCATTTAATGGATCTGAGATTTGGAATTATTCATTTGGATCTCATGAAGTGTTTTATATTAATAATACGAACAATATATCACATTATTTACCCTTGTTTATTTCTTCACCAGCAGTCGCTAATAATACAATATATGTAGGAGCCAATGGAAGCTTATATGCTTTTTTTTCACCAGAAAATGACAAACCAATTCAAAATAATATTGGCGATATTAATACGTTAAATGTGTTATCTGATTCTGTTTTTGATAATATAATTAATATAAATCAGACATCATTTATCCAATTGCTATTGATTATTATCTTATACCAAAGAAGGAGGTTTTACCATTAAAAGAAAAATAGCAGTAATAATACTTATTAGGTATTTGTTTAGCTAGATGAAGATTATACATTTTTTCTCAATATTACTCAACCAATTATCTCTAATAACAATGGGACCACAACCTTTATATATATAAATATATATGTACATATATGCCTCGAGTAGAGATTGAAGATGGCAATCTAACATTAACCGAGAACGTGATAGGTTTCTACCGAAAGAGGGTTACGAAATTCGGCACAGGTGCAAAGATTGATTGTCCGAAAGAGTTCCTCGATAAAA
>CAYSUX010000110.1:0-8946 GCA_964434315.1 uncultured archaeon | reverse complement strand
TAGTAGTAGTAGTAGTAGTAGTAGGAGGCGGCGGAAGAAGGGATAACAAGGGATTTCGATGGACATGGAAAGAAACAATGATGGCGAAGATGTGGTAACTGAAGATTCAAATGAAATAAAAGAAAGAATGAATGATTTTAAGAAATACCATACTGAACTGGTCATAATATTTTTAGCATTGTCATTGATCCTTGGTTCTATCCTTTCATTTGTCATTCTAATCAAAGTACTGATCGTTTGTTTTGTCGTATATATCATTCCCTATTCCCTTTGGTTATTGTTGATGCATGATTATTCATTTGATAAACCAGTTAATAAGTGCGGCTGGCTGTGGTTCACATTTCATATGATAAGTATCAACGTATGTTTTCTTTCAGCCTTTATATGGGTGATTTCTATTTTCTTTTCTGGATTTATGTACCATGATGATGGTTTCATATTTTGCAGTTGCGCACCCCTGCTAATAGGTGTATTTGTTATTCTTTCAAATGTTCTTTCCAAAATTAATATATTTACATTTGAATCAATAAACGACTTGAGTGATATCGTTCGTATTAAAGCAATAATCATCACCATTACCCTCCATGGTTCTATGTTATTTTGTATGGCAATAGCAATCCTTATTGATGTATTTATTGACTCATTGGATACGATATTAAAGTTCACACACCGTGAAGCAGTGAGTATAGCTATCTATCTTGGATTCATATCGTTGTGCTGGATCATCTTTGGGATACGCGGTCATCATGTTGTCGTTTCGAAGATATCAGCCTACTCTGCACAACATCATGAGGAATACGAAGGCCATGGTGAGACCGAACTCTATCGCTTGTTGAACAACATCAAACCGGAAACACCACCGGAAACGGATCCTGATGGCTCGGTTAAAAAAGATTGAGAATCCAATAATTCGATATTCATTTTCTTGTACCTTTCATTCTTCTCCACCGGTCACTTGTAGCTTTATGTCCGCCGCCTGCGCCGCCTGCGCTATAGCAAGGGAAATTGATAATCGTAATTATAGTTCACGGATAATAAATAAATCAGCGTTCATCTGAACCAGCAAAGCTGTTTCAGTCCGTGTGCGCGATAGCGCGCAAACGGTCTGCGTCAATCAGCGTCTAAAATCAAAACCAGACGCAGATTTTCGCTGATTGACGCAGATTACGGTTATTTTATTCTCTCGCTATACAGCCACCCACGCCGCCACGCACCGGTGGCCATCGGTAGCCCCGGGGCGCGGCCCTCTTGCCGCCACAGCCCCACCCCACCTCCCTTGCACCCCCGGTTGCCACTGGACACCTGGGGCGAAGGGCAAAGGGCGACGAGAGGTTTATGAGTGGTGAGTGGCGTATATGAGCAAGCCAGGTGTGAGATATCCCGAAAAAGACCCATACTCCCCAACTTCCCCCTGATATGATCAGATCACCATATGCATGTACCGACCGGTGGAGATCAAGATCGAGTAGCCCTAGGAATCCACTCGAAACCCCGATCTCACGAAAAAGCTATTAGATACCTGTGGGTTCACTCCCTATGTTGGTTCGCTCTCGGTGGATGTCGGCGTTCGTCGTCCTGGTTGTCGCGCTTCTGGTGTTCTTTTCGATGAACCCGAATGTTCAGGGTGAAGAAGAAGCTCCCGACGAGGTGACCCATACCCTCACAATGCCATCTTACGATTCTGTCCAGATAGTGGTGGAATCGACCTATGACGATACCACTTCCAACGATATCAGGGATACCATCGACAACGACCACGGGGATGGCAATGGCGAGATAAACCAGACCGAGCTCGAGGACTATTTCCAGTTCGAGCCCATCGACAAGACCCAGTCCGACTCGCGGATGGATGATACAAAGCCCACCGTGATACTGGGCGGGCAGGCAACCATCAATGTCCTGGGAAATGTCAATGATAATAAGGATAAGGCCATTATCAGGAACACGACCACACTGATGGGTTTCGAGAATGTGATCGTGGCCGACGAGCATACCCTCATCCTGAGCTATGTCGAGAATGACGATAACGGGACCGGTCAGAGCTTCAGTTTCAGCTTCACGCCACCGTCCGGATGGATCATCAGCCGGGCCAGCGGCTTCACTCCCGATCTTACGACATCCTATGATTACACCAAGGTGACCGCCGAGGTGAACGCTGACGATACGGTGAATCCCGCCACCATCGTTATAAGGAAGGAAGGGACCGGGGAAAAGGATGCGCCCGGGCCGGCATCGGTGGTTTCCCTGATGGCGCTCGTCGTCACCGGGCTGTTGGCGCGCCGAAAGGAGCGAGGTCCGGTCTCTGTGCAAGCTTTTTAACCACCACCTTTGCTTGCGCGTTAGAAATGACCGTCAATATCATCCAGATCATCCTGGGCTCCCTGCTGGTGCTCTTCCTGCCCGGTTGGACCATGATCAACCTCATGTTCCCCCGCAAGGGTGAGTTGGACGAGGAGTTCGACAACCTCTACCGGGCGACCCTGGGGATGGCCATGTCCATCGCGGTGGTGATCCTGGTCGGCTTCGTACTGGCCCACCCCGGTCTGGGCTACGCGCCCCATCCCGACCCCGACATCGACGATGACGGCCTCGACAATGACGATGACCCGGATGTGGATGGCGATGGGATACCCAACGAGAGGACCGAGCTGTTCATCCTCCAACCTCCCGGGGATTACGAGAAATACCTGGAGAAGGGACCGGTGAACGCGAACATCTCGGCGGCCTTCGAGGAGAATGGCTACCCGCTGACCGACAAGGCCCGTGTCATCCAGACCAAATCGAAGTTCTGGAACATCACTGACGGTAATTTCAGGTACCGTCTCCAGAACGCCAGCACCGAGTTGGAGGTCTTCGGCGAGGACCGCGACGACGATAACGACGGCATCCTTGATGTCGATGACGACTCGCCCCAGGCCGAGGTCAAGGGCTACTTCCAGTTCCGTTACATCGTGCCCACCCTGGTCTCCATCACTTTGCTCTTCTTCGTGGGTGGCTGGTACCGGGGAGCCTATCCCTGGATGGGGCGGCTTCATCCCGGCCTGGCCCGGGCACCCCCCGGCATCCCGGTTCCCGCCGAGGAGGAGGTGGAGGACATCGATATCCCCGAGCAGCTCATCCGGGTCCATGGATTGAAGGAGGAGCGCAAGCGTATCAAGGAGAAGCTGAAGCTCACCGAACGCAAGGTCAAGGCCGCCTCGGGTTCCATGAGCGCCTATTACAGCCGGCAACAGAAGGTCCTGGTGGAGGATCTGGCCGACATCAACCGCCAGTTGGCCGACATCCAGGCCGGGGGACCGAGCGATGTGGAAGTTCCCGGTGGATCGGAAGTCGAGTCACCCGAGCTGGTATCCGGGCCGACACCCGAGCAGGAAGATGAGCCGGTATCCGAGCCGGAAGCTGAACCCTCGCCAGAGGAAGGATCCTGACGGCGAAAGACCATGGATTTCCAATACAAGATGGTCGTGGCGGTTCGAACTGACCTGAAGCTGAGCCGGGGGAAGATGGCGGTCCAGGTGGCCCACGCCGCGGTGAGCTGTGCCCACAAGGCCTCCAAGAACGACAAGCGTAACTTTCGACCATGGTTTTCGGAAGGCCAGAAGAAGGTGGTTGTCAAGGTGGCCGACCTGGCGACCCTTCGCGAGCTGGAATTCCAGGCCCGGCAGGCCGAGCTTACCACATCCATGATCAGCGACGCCGGATTGACCGAGGTGGCCCCCGGCACGGTCACCTGCCTGGGCATCGGACCTGCCTCGAATCCGCGGGTTGATTCCATCACCGGCAAGCTTTCGTTGTTCTGACCGCCAGTCGGGCCTCCGACCATTCAATTCAACCAGATGTGGTTGTTCGAGGAAAGTAAGAGAATAACCGAGAACCGAGGCTGACGACCGGTGACCTATGACCTATGACCTATGACCTATGGAGTAAGCTAAAATCAACCAGATGACTGTGGGGTCATGACCGGTGCCCGGTTCAAGCCCAATGTGCGGGTGATGGGAATGGCCGATGGTCCGTTCAGATGGGAAGATGAGACCGTACCCGTGGCCGGAGTGGTGGTGCGATCACCCGGGTATGTCGAGGGACTCTTCTCCTGCAAGGTGGCTGTGGATGGTTCTGATGCCACTGACCGGATGATCGAGATGGTAAAGGAGAGCGGGTTCGAATGTCAGCTCAAGGCCCTGTTCATCAAAGGCGCCTCTGTGGCGGGCTTCAACATGGTCGATGGACCCGCTCTGGTCGAGGCCACCGGAGTACCCCTGGCCATCCTGAATCGTCATGAACCCGACATGGACGCCATCAAAGCTGCCCTGGCCGGACACTTCGAGGACTGGCGGGAGCGATTGGCCCGGCTGGAAGGCCATATTCTCACTCCCATCGTCAATGGCCGGTACACCCTGCACTGCTGTATCCATGGTATCGACGCAAAGGCCCTGGCCGGATTGGTGCGGGCCGCGACAGTACGAGGAGCCCTTCCGGAGCCGGTACGACTGGCCCGCCTGATGGCCCGGACGTTGGTCAGGGGAAACTCCCTTCCTGCGGGCGCCGGGGATGCGAAGGAGCTTGATCAGGTGCCCTGTCCGGTATGAACCTGTTGGTTCACTTTATGCCGAACTCATCCTTCTTCTTCTGCAACCGGCGGCTGAACCTTTCGGGCAGGTAATAGTAGGAGAGGCTATCCAGTTTCTCCAGGTTCTCTCTGAACTTCTTCTTGGAGGTGGTATCCATCAGTTCCATGAACCGATTCATCCGGTCGAGGACCTGATTCAGGAAATATGCCGAGAACAGGGCCACGACCAGGCCGATGATAAAGAGATAGACCGTCCAGTTACCGATGGTATCTCTCAATATCTCGGGGGTGAACTCTTTGTCCGGCAGAGCCGTGGCCAGCATGCCATAGAAGGCTACCACTGAACCGATCAGGGCTCCGATGACGGTGGTCGGGTAGGAATACTCTTTGGCGAATGCCCGATGCCAGGCTTGGATCTTGTCCCAGGCTTCCATGGGAAATCGACTGCGATACCTTCACCTCACTCTTTAAGATTTCTCATTTAATGTAGACACTTCTTGTTATCTCTTATTCCATAAACGATCATTGTTCCCCTGCCCGGATACCATCTGCCGGTAGATGGTCCAACAGGGCCTGGATATCAGGGGCGATAATCAGAATATGGAAAAAAAGTTGGTAAAATGATGGTGATTTGCCGGTAAAACTAGTGGTTATGGCAGAATGTTTATATACAAAAACGTTTGGTACTGCCTTTACCCCTTTCGAGGAGGGTATGCCATGCAAATGAAAAAACTACTAGCAATTCTGCCCGCTTGGTTGCTTGTCGGGACAATCCTGGTCATGGGATCAGGATGTACCTGGGGCCACTGTTGGACCCCTCGCACCTGCTGCGGACCTGAGATCGATATCGATCAAGAGAACTACGGTAACGGCCACTACCGCACCAACTATGCCCAGGCCAACATCACCAACGGTGGCGGCTGGGGCTGGTACGGCGGCGGCGGCGGCGAGATCGAGATCGACCAGGAGAACCACGGGGACGGCAACTACCGCGACAACCTGGCTTTCGCCGACATCGAGAACGGTGGCTACGGCGGCGGCTGGGGCGGCTGGGGCGCCTGCTGTGACTCCGAGATCGACATCGACCAGGAGAACTACGGCAACGGCAACTACCGTGACAATGTCGCCTACGCCACCTGGACCTGGTAGATCATCTCTTTGTTGAGAACCCACAACACTACCATACCTGATGTATTTCAGGTGAATTGGGGGAGCAACCACCGGTTCCTCCCCTCCCTTTCTTTTTTTCTCCCATTTGAGCAAACAGAACGTTCAGGGAGTTCTGGTCTTCCATAATGATCGTCAGAGATCATATGATTATTATAGTGGATATGATAGAATCATCCGATTTCGGATGAGATAGTTACCCTTTTTTCAAGCACAGGAGTTTTCTGGCAGAATCCTTAAATATCGGGGAGTCGAACAAAGCTTACCCTGAGGAGGGTAAATGCCATGCGCTCGAACAACGCTAGAAAACTTGCTAGAACTCTACCTGCCTGGGCCCTTGTGGCCATTCTCGTAGGCCTGGGTGCCGGTTGTACCTCTTGGTGGCAACCATACCCCGCCTGCGGCAACCACTGTGCCCGTCCCACCATCGACATCGATCAGGAGAATGTGGGCTACGGCCACTACCGTGACAACTTCGCTGACGCTTCCATCAACTACACCAGCGCCAGCTACTTCTCCTATCGCGGCGGTGTCATCGATATCGACCAGGCCAACGTCGGCAACGGCCACGACCGCAACAACATCGGCTACGCCACCATCGACCACGGCGGAAACCATGCTTACTACGGCTGGTACTACGGCGGTAACCAGGGCAAGATAAACATCGACCAGGAGAACTACGGCAATGGCAACGAACGCGACAACGCGGCCTTCGCTACCTGGACCTGGTAATCCCACCCAACCTCACTCCAACCAACTTGAAAGTGGAGTTTTTAATGAGGGGGAGGGGTGTCATTCTCCTCTCCTTCTCCCCTTTTTTTCATTGTTTTCTTCTTAAAGCCGACAGGTTTTAAGGGTTCTATCGATTATTACTGAACCTTGAGGGTTACCCTAACCTACATAATTCATAATTCCATGCACCATATGTATTAACCATTTCCGACTGGCAATTTCATCACCAATAGAACGTACTGGCTCAGCTTGGATGGAATCTAGATTTTGCAATGAAAAAAAAATTACATGGCGTTGTAAGTCAGTAAAGTCATTATATTTATATAATAGAAGCAATTGAATGTACATCTTCTTCCCAGAGGAGGTATTGCCAATGCCAATCGCGAATCAAAACCCATATAGAGTTACGGCTAGAAAGCCGGTTTACCAAAGAGCTCACCGAAGAGTCATCAGGCGATTTTTCGGTTCAGAACGAAAACCGTTTGCGGTTTCAGACAAGCACAAGCAGACAATGGCCATGTTGGGGATGTTCATCATCGTCGGCAGTGGTGTCCTGGCACTTTCAGGATTGGCCAACGACCAGCCTTTGCCGGGGGCGATCTTCACGACCCTGATAAATGGTGAACGGGTCAATGCCAACATCTATGATGACAAATACGATGTCTATCTGGATGGTGGCCCCGGACCCAACGCGCCCCAGACCGCTGCCGGACTGATGAACGGTAACTACTATTTCCAGGTGACCGATCCCAGCGGAAAGGTCCTGCTCTCCAGCGACCCGGTCATATGCCGTGAGTTCCGGGTCGAGAACGGCGTCATCGCCGAATACGTCTCCGAGGATCGGACCTACGAGGTCGGCAAGGGCAAGAACATCTACCAGGTGGCCTGTGCCGACATCAAGAGCCACAACACCGGCATTGATCTGGACCACAACGCCGTGACCATCCAGCTCATGCCCTACGATAAGACCCCAAACCAGGGTGGTGTCTACAAGGTCTGGGCCACACCAGTCGCGCACTTCGAGGGCGATCCCAACAACGTCGATAACAACTGCGGCAAGGCCTGCTACCACGGATTCGTCCCCTCCCACTCCAAGACCGACAACTACAAGATCAAACAGGGCAAGCCCTTCGAAAACAATATCCATATCAAGAAGTTCTACGATCTGGATGGTGACGGGGTCTGGGACAGCGGGGAGCCCGAGATCGGTGTCAGCAAGTTCATCAACGGTGGCGGCTGGCCCATCACCGTTTGGGACCCGCTTGGAACCTCATCCACCGGCTCCACCCCCTATACCTATCTGCCCGGTTTCACCGGCATCTACACCATCGAGGAGAGCCTACCATCCGGATGGGGCGTTACGGCAACCCTTGTCGATAACGTCGCCAAGACCCCCTCCACCACGGCCAACGTGAATGTGGCTTTCAAGAAGGGCGAGATACACACCGTGACCTTCGGTAACTTCGAGTGCTTTGCCGTCTCGGGTAAGAAGGTAAACGACCTGAATGGCGACGGTGTCGATAACGGCGAGCCAGGTGTGGGTGGATGGCGGGTTGACGTTCTCAGCAACGGCCAGGTCATCGCCACGACCCAAACCGATGGCAACGGTAACTACCAGATGGAGGTCTGTCAGGGTGGCGAGCTGGAGGTACGCGAGGAATCCCGCTCAGGTTGGACCCCCAAATCAGTGACAAGCCACTACTTCACCGCCACCAGCGGAGTGGATGTGAGCGGCCTGGATTTCCTCAACTTCCAGAACATTGTCATCTCGGGTGAGAAGGTCAACGACCTGAACGGCAACGGCTACCGCGAGAGCGGCGAGCCCACCCTTTCCGGCTGGACCATCAGCCTCTATCGCAACGGTGTGCTTTACGACACCGCCGTGACCGACGCCGGCGGAGCCTACTCCTTCACCCTCACCGAGGGCGGCGTCTACAAGGTCTCGGAGACCATGCAGACCGGATGGTTCGCCACCAATCCCCAGAGCGGCTATCACCAGTTCACCGCCGTTAGCGGTCAGGACCAGAACCTTGATTTCCTGAACTTCAAGTACGGGAGCATCAGCGGCCTGAAATTCTATGACGCCAACCACAACGGTGCCCTGGACTCGGGCGAGGCAAAGCTCGAAGGCTGGGAGATCCAGTTGTTCAAGAACGGAGCTTTGGTCGCAACGGATTACACCGATGCCAACGGCCAGTACAGCTTCACAGATCTGGGACCCGGCCAGTACACGGTCAAGGAGGTCATCCCCTCGAACCCCGGAGCCAATCTCGTATGGGCTCAGACCATGCCCGGTGGCGATGGTGAATGGGACATCGCCGGAACCAGCGGCATGTCCGTGACCGCCAACTTCGGTAATATCATCGAGTTCACCGCCGGCCTGACCCAGGGTTACTGGAAGACCCACACCGGCTACGACTCTCCACCGCGCGACGCGGCCTACGATCAGCTACCCAACAATCCCATGTCAGTGGATGAGG
>CAYSUX010000109.1:0-9023 GCA_964434315.1 uncultured archaeon | reverse complement strand
GGGCTGGTAGCAGTGGGTAGTGGGCGGGCTGGTAGCAGTGGGTAGTGGGCGGGCTGGTCGGGCAAAAGTCCAAATACCCCCGCCGACCATGCTCCGGGGCCGGAATAGGCGGGGTGGTAGGCGCGCCCTCTTCCTGCAGTATCGTCTATAGCAGGGCCGAACACCGCCGGCGGCGCGACCAGCGCGTCTTCTGATCCGCATCTGACCGTCGAGGTCCTGTCCTACTTGGTTTTAGGTATCGGTCACTGCCTGCCGGAGGGCAGGTTAACCGATTTTGCCGTAGGGATCGGGCCAGGCCCGGAAGGGAGCAGCCTTACTACGGACTGCTGACGCTTGTAGGGTCACGGGGCTGAGGAAGGAGGCGGGGTAGGAAGCGTGACCAGGGCGTCCACGGCGGTTTTCTGGCACCTGTCTTCTTCGAACACATTTACATTACATGGCTGGGAACCTGGGCACGCTAAGCAGGCGGGCTGGCAACTAAGCAAGCAGGCGAGTGGGTAGGTAGGTAGGTAGGTAGGTAGGTAGGTAGGTAGGCAGGTAGGCAGGTAGGCAGGTAGGCAGGCGGGCGAGCCGTATCCGCCTTGTTGAACCGATCGAGGCGGAGCTTTACCGGTTCTCGAGCATCAAGGTTATGGGAAGCAGACGAGGGGTGCTCTGACTCTAACCCTAATCCTGCATTTGGTTGGTATCGGTATGAAATGAACCTATAATTCATTTAAATAGAGATCGTCGATTTTTAGGATTTTGAGCCCCTGGAGCTTTGGAAGGCTCGCTTGAGCCGTTTACGCATCGGCGGCCATTCCAGACCCATGTAGAGGAGTTCGCCAATGATGAGCAGTCCCGCGCCGAGCCAGACCAGATTGACACCGGGATTCACAGTGACCGATACCTGGACCGTCTGGTTCAGATAGTTGTACCGGTTCATCGATATGTAGACATCCTCGTGAAGCCGGTGGAGGAGGAAGATATCGAAGGTTCGCTCGTTGTTCCAGCTATGATGGACCAGGAAGGCCGGGTCGCCTGAGCCCACCTCCCCCCTATCGGTGGCGACAGATATCGTGGAGGCAAAACGGGTGGCGGCATTTCCCCTGTCGATGTTCGTCTCGGGCAGTTCGAGCTCTTCCAGGGTTATCAGGTAGCCGGCCACCTCCCTGGTCTGACCCACCTCGAGCCAGAACCGTTCCTTGTGGGAGAGGCTGACAGTGGCGGAATGCCCCAACAGCATCAACGCGAAACCCAGGTGGACCATCCAGGGCATCGCCTTTTGAAGAAACCCGATGGGATCAGCGGTCCTGGCCCCTGAGGATGCCGGCTTCCCGCGCAGACGATGGAGATGATAGCCAATGGCTCCCGCAGTGCCGATGAAGGCCGGTAAGGCCGCGCCCAGCAGATAGCGGTCATTCCCCTGCCGGATACCGATAACAGCCCCGATGGTCATGGCAACCAGCACTCCCCCGGTCAGTAGGACCAGGTCCTTGGTTTCCATCCAGGGATAGAGGGTTCCGAGCAGGAAGATACCGGTCAACAGGCAGGCTCCCATCATCAGGCGAGAGTTGTAGACCGCGGGACCCAGGGTACCATTGAGCTCCAGAAGCAACAACATCAGGGAGATGGCCAGCAGTAACAATATGGCAAAGACCGAACCGGCCAGGGTGGTCTCCTCGGTGATATGATCGGTCAGGCTCTTTCGTTCGGGCACCTTTGGCTCGGGCCATTTGAAGAAGGCTCGCAATGTCAACGCCGAGGTCACCCCCACTATCCCAAGCAACAGCATGAAGAAGCCCTGGACCGATGGGTCCTTTTCGAAAACCTCCAGCAGGCGCCGGGTCAGATCGGTGGACTGGGAGGGCATGAAGGCATGGACCGAGGACCAGAGACCGCCCCGGGTGACAAAGGAAGAGAAGAGGGCCAACGCCACCACCATACCTGCCAGAAGGGGCCCCAGGACAGAATGAGAGTGTTGTTTGCGGGACAGACAGATGATATGGAGGAAAGCGGTCAGGCCCAACCAGGGCAGCAGGCTTGAGGTCTCCACCGGGTCCCAGGCCCAGTAACCGCCCCAGCCCAGTGTGCCGTAGGCCCACAGCCCGCCCAGGACCAGGGCGACTCCCATGCCCACCCAGGACCAACGGGCCCAGCGGGTCGCCACCGGGGCCCATTCTCGCCTTCGGGTCAAAAGGTAGGCCAGGCCTGCCGCCAGGACCGGGGTCATCAGGCCATAGGCGATGAAGACCACCGGAGGATGGATGACCATCCAGGGATTTCTGAGCAGGGGGTGAAGGTCCTTGCCATCCGCCGGCGCGGCGCCTTCCACCAGCTCGAACGGGTCCAGGGTCAACTGGATGAGCGCCAGGCCCACGATGAAGAGTAAAGCGATGGTGCGCACATAGGCAAAGAAACCACCAGGTGCCAGCTTGCTCTTTCGCCGTGAATGCTTCCCGGTCCGCCCCTTTGGATCATGGGGCATCTGATGGCGCAGATCCTCGATACCCAGGGCGCCCACAGCGGTCCAGAGCCAGATGAGCAGCGTACCCTGGCGGCCTGCCCAAACCCCTGAAAGCCGATATACGAGCGGGGTGGAGCTGGCCGAGTGACGGTAGATGTAATCGAAGGCGAAGTTGCCAGTGACGAAGAGGGACAGAAGGGTCAGCAGGCTCACCGATAGGCTGATGAACAGGGCCAGGTGGAACTGGCGGGCCAGGGTGCGATGGGCCTGGGCGCCATTGCGCAGATGAGAAAGGGAGGCGACGGCCGCAGCCACCGAGATGAAGAGGTTGAACCAGATGAACAGAGTGAGGATACTGGCCAGCCCGTCACCTCCGAACCGTTGAGAGAAGGGCCAGGGCCAGATCAGGGATAGCTGCTGACACCAATGAGTTCACGCTTACCTGCGGCGGGATCGGGCAAGCTGGACTGCCAGGACCACTCCCACCATCGTGAAGGCCAGTCCCGGAGCGGGATCGTCATCGTCCTTGGTTTCGGCCTTCACTTTGAACCCGAAATAGTGATCACCATTGAGTTCGACGACCTCGTAGCCGTCATAGCCGTCGCTCGAGTCCGGGAAGTAATATTTTGAACCGTTGTCGAGCTTGACCTCGAACTTGTAACCCATCTGGTTGCCCGACTTCAATGTGGCGATGTTGGTGGCCGTCCAAGTGGTCTTTTGATCCGAGGTGTCGGTCATATCGACGGGCTGGGTACACATCCCATCGGTGATGGAGCAGACGTGCATTTCCACCTCGGTCACATTTTCGGCGTCCGTGATCAACAGGGTCATCTTGACGGTATCATCCTTGGACGGCTCGACAGGCTCATGTCCGGAGGTGGAGAATTTCGGCTCTTCGGCCTGGATCATGGTGGCGGTCGTCAGTAAGGCCAGGGCCGATACCAGTAGCGTGAGCGTCACAGATAGTGAGCGCCGGGTTCTGTGTGAGTCGTGTTCTGATAGGTTGATCTTTTGGTGCATGGATATCACAACCAGTGCAAGAATAAGTCCGGCGATGAGGGCCGGGAAGGTCGTCCCGGACAGGGTATCCGGATCTGTTGTCCGGGGCGAGTCCGGATAATAGGCCACGGCCTGGACCACCTCCTGGGTATCCCGGTCCTGAAGATAGGCCACATAACCCAATCTATCCGGTTCCCAGAGGGGGTCCGGCTCCACCTGATAGCTTAGCTCCAGTTGGGAGTCTGCCAGGTTGACCGGGGCGAGTATCTGGCGGGCTACGAATCTGTGGACAGGGATGTCATTTGTGGATCCCGAGGGTGTGCCGTCACCGTTCCAGCCCCACCAGTAGATGCCATCCTCGATCAACGTGACATGGAGTGCCAGGCGGCGGCCGGAAGTCTCAGGAGTTCGGGCGTTCAGGTCGAAGGAGAAGTATGTCCCATCTTGGGATGGGATCGTGCCATTGAGGGTGTAGCCCTGATCACCGACACCGGCCCGGGAATGGTCCTGATAACGGTGGGCCAGGCTATCGATGGATAACCTGCCGAGGGGTTCGGTCTCGGGTCTACCGTTGATGATGACAGTGGGATAGACCCGGTCCTTCTTCTCTGGGATGTAGGATCTGAAACGGTCGTTGGAACGGGAGATACCGAAGGGGTCGTCCCCGGACCAGTTCCCTCCGTCGAGGAGGTCAGGTGATCCCCCACCGGTCCAATTCCCGGTATGGTAGGCGATGATGGCCAGGTCGTCGCCGTTGTCAATGTAAAGCTGTTCGACAGCCATATCGGCCTTGAGGCATGAGGGACACCAGACCGCTGTGAAGAGCTCGAGCAGGGCCACCTGTCGGGTACCGCCGCCGATCATCTCGGGTTCGGCCTGTGCCGGCAATGAAGGTGAAAACAGGAGGCAAACCAGCAGGAGGGGGGCAAGGAACATCACGGCTTGTCTGGACAATTTATCCACCATGGTCGAGAGTGAGACCCGTGGCTCACATTCCGACAACGAGCGACCCTGCTTAATATTAAGCCTATTTGCGTTATTATCAAATCAAAACCATCGCCGGACCCCCGCCAGGCATGGGTCGAAGGCGCCGGACCCGGTGAGGTATCAAGCTCATATCATCCGGAAGGCAATGTACATGGCGGTTATCCAGCAAGAGAGAATTATTGCGGCCACAAAGGCTCGAAAGTAGGTTTCGGGCATCGGGAGAGGTGGTTGGACATAGGGTCGGCCCTCCTTCCAGGCCCGGTTCAGCGACCTGGAATAGGATATGTCGGTGCCCATATGGGCGATGACCATTCCCAGGGTGAAGCCAGCCATGCCGCCGGTCAACGTCCTGAGCCAGTTGGTGGACTCGTAGAAGTTGAATAACTGGGTGCCGCCGTCCAGGCCCATGGGCACCAATCCGGCGAGAATGGTCCAGAAGGGCAGGGGATAGGAGCGACGGAAGTAGAGCGCCATCCCGCCCAGCAGGCCGATGAAGATGGCGGTGCAACGGGCGCAGAAGGGAAGCTGGTTGCCATTGAGGGTCGGTGAGCGTTCATGCTTCTGATGGCAGTTGACATCCCCGGCCCAGTAGATGAACTCCACCCAGCCTGACATGCCCGCCTCTTCCCGCTCGTCGTGAAAGTCGTTCCTGGGTACCACGCCTTCCTCGCCGAGATCAACAGTACCGGCCGGCAACGTGAGGGGTGCCAGCAGGATCATGGCCACCAGAAGACCCTGTATCAGACAGATGGCGCCCAGGACCCTCTGGCGCTTGGGAAGCCGGTGCCAGGCCTCGACCAGCCAGCCGCCGCCATCGGTCCGGGTTCCGGCCCCCTGGTCCTCAGTGGCCGGTCCCCTGTCTGGTGGTGGCACCGGGCTCTGATAGGACGGGGTGGCCTTGGATTTCACTTCTGAGTTCGCCTCCGAGTTCAGATCCGAGTTCACCTCTGAGAGGGCATTGACAGCGGCCGAAGAGTCCTGGGGCATTGGTCTGCCATCCCGGGCCTCCCCAATAACCTTTGACCCTTACCATTGGTTCTGACAACGGTTCTTATTTTGGGTATTGAATCGCATGAAGAGAGCTTCAAGTACACCGCACCAGTGGTCAATACGGGTTTTTAGGATCCGGACCGATTATATCAACATCAATTAGTTTATATACCCATCGTCGGTGAGCCGATTCTATCGTTATTTCACGATATCAATAGGTCGCCAACGACAATGATTTTAGTCAAACCAGGTTCCAGGACCATATGCCAAAAATCTTTGGCAAACTACTAAATGGGCCATGCGGTAGGTAGCGGTGAACCAGACCATGGATGAATCCGGCAAGGTCGAGCTGCTATTACGCAACCAACCCCCTGACAGCGACGCCCTGTTCAAGATACTCTTCGCGTCCATCAAGATCGGTGAGCCGGCCTCGAAACGCAGGATAGCCGACGTGGCAGGCATATCCTCCCAGCTCGTGGACTACCATATCGGCAAGCTCGTGACCAATGGCCAGTTGCTCTTCGACGGTAGACTCTACCGACCCCAGGCGGCATTCTCGGACAGGCGCATCTACAAGGCCCTCATGAGATCCATAATCTCCCAGAAGTTCATTGAACGGATAGCCGACGGTATGGACTTCAGCCAGAAGGAGGTCTCTGACAATGTGGTCCTGGAAGAGGCCATCCTCACCCTGTTGCGATTGTTCTCGATACGGTTGAGGGAAGAGAAACCGTAGCCCGGCTCACCCCTGAAGGGGCGATTCCAAACTTATTTGGCATTTTTTTATATAGCGGTTGCGGATGAAAACAACATCAGCAAGCAGAAGGTTCCACCATGTCCGACAAGATCAGTATCTTCGGTGAAGCGCTCCAGACCCCCCGGGCCCTGCGTCCCGGTGGCGTCATGCCAACACCAACGCCCAGACTCCAGCAATTACTGGCCATGGGCATGCTCGTAACGTTGATGGCCGGCAGCTTCGGTATCATCTATTACCTTGACGACGAATCCCCGGCCCCGCCCGGCGGCGATGAGCTGCCCGGGAAGGGCGATGATGTCTTCACCCCTCTGCTCTCCGAGCGGACCCGGACCTCGGCCCAGTTGACCGGCTTCGACTCCTGCGCGGCCATGGAAGGGGACCTGAAGGATGCCATCCGCGAGGAGATGCTCGTGGACCTTGGTACCTACCGCTACAACTACTATTGGCGCAACGGCGATATGATGTTTGATGGCGCCGAAACCCTCGATGGCGAGGGCGCTCCCCAGGCCGGCGGTGAGAAGCGGGTGGAAGGCGAAGACTACTCCGGGACCAACAACCAGGAGCAGGGCGTCGATGAGGCCGACTTCGTCAAGACCGATGGCCACTACATCTACTTGCTCAACGGCCAGAAGCTGGAGATAATGGGAGTCCCCGAGATCGGCCAGCTCACCTACGAGTCGAACCTCACCATCGAAGGCAGTCCCATCCAGATGCTCATGGCCAATGACTTCATGGTGGTCTTCTCATCGGTGTCGGCCTACAACCTGCCCGATGGCGATCCCCTGCGGGAGCTGCTGGTCAAGGACGAGGTCAACTACTGGTGGCGCACCACCAGCCTGACCAAGATCACCGTGGTGGATATGATCGATCGGGCCAACCCGGTGGTGGCCAGGGAGCTCTATCTGGAAGGCTGGTACAAGACCGCCAGGGAAGTGGACGGCACTGTTCGCCTGGTCTCCTACGGCTATCTGGACACCCCGGGCCTGCGCTACTGGCCCGAGCTTCCCGACCGCTATTACGAACTTGACTGGGATGACCCGGAACGGAATGATATCTGGAACTCCAGTATCGAGCAGACCATCGAACAGAACGAGGAGATCATCGCCGATTACACCCCTGAGGATATGGTTCCCCAGATCTACGAACGTCGCTCGGATGGTAATTTCTTGATACACGCCTTCACCGCCAACGAGTGCGGTGATTTCATCATCGCCGAGGATGGCATGAGTCGGGGCTTCACCTCGATCCTCACCCTGGACCTGATCAACGAGAACTTCGCCTACGAGGCCGACCACATCATGTCCAACTGGGCCGAGATCTATGCTTCGACCAACGTCCTGCTGGTGGCCGAGCGAGCCCAGGACTGGTGGTGGTTCTGGAACAACAACGAATTCGAGGAGGCCACCAACATCCACAGCTTCGATATCAGCGAACCCGGCAAGACCACCTACACCGGTAGCGGTCGGGTCAACGGCACGGTGCTGGACCAGTTCTCCCTTTCCGAGTATAACGGATTCCTGCGTATCGCCACGACCTCCGGCCAGTGGAACCGCTGGTGGATGGACACCGAGGAGCAGACCGGACCCGAGAACCATGTCTGGGTCCTGGCCCCGGCTGTGACCCGGGAGGGCGAGGAGTTCCTGGCCCAGGTGGGTCATCTGGGCGGTATCGCCATCGGGGAGCGTATCTGGACCAATCGCTTCGTCGGGGACAAGGGCTACATGGTCACCTTCCGCAACATAGATCCCCTGTGGACCATCGATCTATCCAATCCCACCGATCCCAGGATCAAAGGCGAGCTGGAAGTACCCGGCGTCTCCACCTACATCCACCCCATGGATGAGGAGCATCTGCTGACCATCGGCATCGGCCCCAACGATGAGGAGGATGGCCTCGACTGGCGGATCACCCAGCGTTCACAGGTCCATGTGACCGACGTCGAGGACCCCCAGCTTCTGGATGTACTGCCCCTTACGCCTGTTGTGGACGATGGAGACCAGGGTTGGTCCTGGGCCTGGAGCGAGGCCACATACGAGCACAAGGCCTTCCAGTACTGGAAACCTCTCAACATGCTGGCAATACCCCTGAGCACCTACCGCTACACCGAGTTCTACGACTCCGACAACGACCGGAAATACTGGAAATACGAGTATGTCTCCAAGTTGATGCTCATCAACGCCGAATCCGGTGAGACCATGGCGGTCCATGGCGAGCTGGACCATTCGGAATTCTATGACAACGACAGGTACAACTGGTACAGTTGGGGTTACAATATCCGCCGATCGGTCTTCATGTTCGACAAGGACACCGACAACCACTATGTCTACGCCATCAGCGCCGGTGGGGTCACATCCCATCTTATCACCGATACCGGGCTGGAGCTACAGGAGGCCCTGCCCCTGGATCCCGAGTGGGAGAAGCGATACTACCACATGGATGGTTAGGTCCAGTCTTCAAGCTCGACGAGCTGCTCGTTCTCGGTGAAGAGCTGCCGCCCCATCAGGATGATCGCGGCCACCGCGCTGGCCAGCCCGGACAGCATCACCATGAACATGATGAGCACCTGATAGGTAGCGGCCCAGATCGGGTCCTCGCCGGCCAGGAGCATGCCGGTCATCGCCCCGGGTATCCAGACCAGTCCCAGGGTCTTGAGACGGTCCAGGAAGGGGATCAGAGAAGCCTGCAGGGCCTCCCGCTGCGAGAGGGCCAGGGCCTGAACACCGGTGGCGCCCAGGGCCAACGTGGCCTCCAGACGATCCTTGCCGGACCGTATCTCGGCCTTGAGGCGATCCAGGGTCAGGCTGTTGATGACCATGCCGTTGCCGATGGCCATGCTGCCCACGG
>CAYSUX010000108.1:0-9047 GCA_964434315.1 uncultured archaeon | reverse complement strand
CCAGAATGATTGTAGTTGTGCCTTCATGTAAAGTTCCAACTCTTGTACTATTTAGTTATATCCGAACCTTACTTCGTATATCTCTCCATTTCAGGGGTATATCCGACGTTTACTTCGGATATACCTCCTTTGGGAGATAAGCAGATTCCACCTTAATTCACCTCATTATCGGACATTAAACTATCCAGTGGGCTGGTAATTTTACCCAGGCCCTTCCTGCTGACGTGGGTATAGATCTCTGTGGTCTTGCTGCTTTTGTGTCCCAGTAGCTCTTGGATGTACTTTGCACACTCCTCAAAGCTCCCGCTCGTCCCGAGCACCCCTCTTATCAATCCCCGCCCACGATGCGAGGTCAATTCAGGCGTGACGGGCTTCCGCTGCCAGCTGGGGCAATACTGTCTGCCGAGGGCATTCCCGTGGCGGGCCCTCAGGGTGGTGGACATGCGGCGTCTGATCGGGGCAGGGGTGAAGGGTACTATTGGTTTGTGGATTGCCGATTGCCGCTTTCCAATTGCCACCTGCCCGATCGTGTTGGGTGTTGCCTGTGGATGGCGACAGACCGGTGACCGGCTGTCGGCTGGTTGGCGGCTGATTGAGACCGGTTATCGGTCCAGGTACACATTTGGATTTTTGGATTGGATGGGATCACCGGAATGAAATTATGATAATACAAATGTTCATGCAGCAACAAGATCAACTAGCTGGCAGGCAAGCATGAGACCGAGTCGTTATGGTATCGACCTGCAATGAAAAAGAATCGAGCGGACCTGCGCATGGCGTGTTTTCGATGAGCTCCATAGGAGGTTACAGGTCCGCTCTAGTTGAAAGTATATGACATTAAGCAAGTATATAAGTGTGCGTATGTGGGCGTCATGACATTCTGCATGGACAGCAGTACACACACGACATCGCTATATTGTCCCTGCTACCGTACTGACGTTCTGCCACCCACCGACAATCCCGAACGGCGATACCGGTGCGTACCACTTACCATGCAATGCTGGTACTTTTCCATATCCATAACCCAAATGGCCTTAACCGGACCAACATTCAGCCGTCAGTCACCATGAACTACCTTATCCTTGGAGCAGGCGCGGCCGGGCTGGCAGCGATAGAGGCCATCCGGAACAGGGATGCAAATGGGTCGATCACTCTCTGCTCGGCCGAATCGACCCCACCATACACGCTATGCGCTCTACCCGACCTTCTGGCAGGGGATATCGACGAGGAGGCGCTCCGTGCCATCCCGACCGGCCGCCTGGAAGAACTGGGTGTGGACCACCGACGGAGCTGGCAGGCCCAGGCCATAGAGAGCCATGGCGATGGCTGGTCGGTCAGGTCCACCAACCATGGGTCCCTGACGTGTGACCGGTTGCTGATAGCCACCGGCTCGGTGCCGTTGCTGCCCACCATACCCGGTCTCGACCGGCCCGGGCTCTTTACCCACCTCGACCTGAGCGGCTGCCAGGCTCTGTCATCCGCCCTGCCCCGGGCCGATCGGATAGCGATCATCGGCGGTGGTTTCCTGGGTGTCGAAGTGGCCCAGGCCATTGTCGGATGGGCCCAGAGACAGAAGCAGAAGCTCGAGGTCATCCTGGTCGAGATGGAGGATCGGATCCTGGCTTCCATGCTCGATGTACCACGGTCCCAGATCGCCGGTGAACTACTGGAAGAAACTGGAGTGACCATAAGGCTCAATTCCAGGATCATCGGGATCAACGGCCAGGGGAATACCGGGCCGGTGAACGGCCTGGAACTGGAAGATGGCACATCCATCGATTGCGACCTGGTCGTGATGGCGGCGGGGGTCAGGCCCAATCTGGATTGGCTTGGTGACCATGGACCAAAGATCGGGGCTTCAGGGGGTCTGATCGTGGATGCCAGGATGGAAACCGACCAACCCGGCTTATTTGCCGCCGGAGACCTGGTGGAGGCCTGGGCTCCGGATGGCCTCTCCAGGGGTCTGAGACCCACCTGGACCAACGCCGCCCGGCAAGGCCGCATCGCAGGGATGAACATGGCAACAATGGATGATAAAAACGATAATGATGGTGAGAATCCAGCATCAGGCCCGGACCCGGCTGATGATCCAGGGGACCGGTACACTGGATGGGACAGTTTCAATGTGATCCACATAGGCGAGATACCCCTGGTCAGTTGCGGTGAGATCAACGATCTGCCTTCGACCGTGGAAGCGGTGGATAGTCCGGAGGGCCTGCCCGGGATGCGAAGCAAACCCATCGACACGACACTCTACATTGACGAGGGTCGGCTGATCGGCCTGTGCAGTCGGGAATTGCCAGCCAACATCGGCCACCTGCATACTCTCATCCGCGAGGGCAAAGGGGTTGCCGGCCCTGATAGGTTTTCAAAAGAGGACCATACGGGCAAGGCTCATAGGCTCTATTTCGAATCCTCCCTGCTGGCCCGCCGCAAGGTAAGACCTGTGGGCACCGCTCCCGTATCCGAAAAGCCGGAGGCCGGACCATGAGATTCGAGGATGTACTGTTGGCTCCCGCCGGTACGACCGTATCCCTCCTGGGCAATGAGGCCCTGGCCAGGGGACTGCTGGAAGGCGGACTGCGCATTGCCACAGCCTATCCCGGCACCCCCTCCACCGAGGTCATGAACACACTCATCCAGATCGGTCGAGTGTGGTTAGATGTAACTACAAACTCACGTTCAGGTCATGAGCACAGGTTCCACTCCGAATGGTCATCCAACGAGAAGGTGGCCACCGAGGTGGCCATCACCGGATCGATGTCGGGCCTGCGCTCGGCCACGGTCATGAAAGGGGTCGGACTCAATGTGGCTCTGGAGCCGCTGCAGGCCTACACCTACATGGGGCTCAGGGGCGGTCTTGTGATCGTCGTCGCCGATGATCCCGGAATGCACAGCTCCCATACCGAACAGGACAACCGCCTGCTGGCCCGCCAGGTCTATATGCCGGTGCTGGAGCCCACCACGCCCCAGGAGGCCAAGGACATGGGAGCCAAGGCACTCGCCCTCTCCGAGCAATGGGGTCAGCCGGTGGTGATCAAGACCACCACCCGGATAGGTCATACCAGAGCCGACGTGACCCTGGGACCATTGCCTCCCTGGCCTGCAGAGGTTGAGAAAGGAGCAGAACCGGGCTTCCGACATGACCCTCCCCACTGGGTCAACCTGCCTGTCAATGCCCGCCGCATGCGCCTGGAGATGATAGAGCGATTGGATCTCGTCGAGAGGGCAACCAGCCAGCTCGAGTTCAATCGGTTCGAAGGGCCGGCTGACGCGACCAGGGTGGTCATTGCCTCCGGCGCCGCCTATGGTCCGGTAAAGGAGGCCTTCAGGGAGCTGGGACTGGCTGACCGGGTGGGCCTGGTCAAGGTTGCCACTCCCTATCCGCTGCCCAGGTCCCTGATCGAGAGCTCCCTCGAAGGGGCCAGTGAGGTCCTGGTGGTGGAGGAGTTGGAACCCTTCGTTGAGCAGGCTGTGATATCACTGGTCCACAAGGCCGGGCTCAAGGTTAGGGTCATGGGCAAGGAACTGGTGCCCCTGGCAGGAGAGATAACCATCGTTCAGGCCATCGAGGCCCTTGCGACGTTCAGCGGGACTAAAGCTCCCGAAACCCCCAAAGGGACCGGATCGGTTGGCAGTTCTGGATCGGTCGACAGTCCGGCAAGCCTGAACAAGATGTTGCGGCCCAGGCCTCCCACACTGTGCGCCGGTTGCGGTCATCGCTCCATATTCTATGTGATGCATGTTTTGGAAGAACGAAAAAAGCGCAAGGGTTCTTCGGGATTTGTCAAGCCCTCGGATATCGGATGTTACACCCTGGGTTACAACCCGCCGCTCAACGGGGTCGACGCCCATCTGTGCATGGGCGGTTCCATCGGTATGGCCAACGGTTTTGCCACGGTCAACGATATGCTGGGAAACGATCAGATTTGCCAGGGAAGCGATGAAGCAAAGGATGACACAAAGCATGTACCGGTGGTTTGCACCATCGGCGACAGTACCTTCTTCCACGCCGGTCTACCGCCCCTGGCCCATGCCGTGACCACCGGAAATGACCTGACGGTAATCATCCTGGACAACGGGACCACGGCCATGACCGGCCACCAGCCCCATCCCGGGGCGCCGGTAGGTCGCGAGGGCATCCCCATCGAGGATGTCGTGCGAGCCCTGGGTGTGGAATGGGTCAGAACCATCAAGACCCAGGATCTGGCGGTGGCCCTGAAGACCCTGGAGGAGGCCATCGCCCATCCCGGCCCCTCGGTGATTATCGCCGACTCGCCCTGCGCCGTGCTGACCATGCGAGCTCACGCCAAATCCGGCGGCCTGCCCAAGCCCTATGTCATCGACCATGGGCGTTGCTCCAACTGCGGGTTCTGTATCGATCGCCTGGGTTGTCCCGCCATTCAGCGACCGGAGATCGATATGGACATAAGCTCCGGTGATGCCGGGGAGCAAAAGAAGCTGCCCAAACCGGTGATACTCCCGTTGTTCTGCTCGGCCTGCGGGGTCTGCGGTCAGAAGCTGGTCTGCCCTATCGGGGCCATTCACCCGCCTGATGATGGCGATTCGACCTCCCGGGAGGCTGCCCGATGAGCGATATGGAAGATAGACCCCTGAATCTCATCATCGCCGGGGTCGGCGGCCAGGGGGTGCTGTTGGCCAGCCGCCTGCTCTGCGACGCGGCGGTCAAGGCGGGCCTGAAGGTGCAGGCCATGGAAGAGCACGGCATGGCCCAACGGGGCGGAGCGGTGACGACCCAGCTCAGACTCTGGGCCGATGAGATCCATACCGCCCAGATCAGACCGGGAACCGGCGACATCCTCCTGGCCTTCGAGCCCATGGAAGGGATACGGGCCCTGCCATTTATCGCTCCCGATGCGGTATTGCTCGTCAACACCCGACAGCTCCCGCCCCCCGGCCGGCCTGGGAAAACCAAAGACAGGGCCGCCGGGATGACTACCTCCCTGGATATGGAAGAGGTGGAAAGACTGCTGAGACAAGGCTATCCCCGGGTCCACCTGTTCGATGCCACCGCCCTGGCTGAAGAGGCGGGCTCGGGTCTGGCAGTGAACATGGTGCTCATCGGCGCGATGGCGGCCCTTGACCTGTTGCCCGGGTCCCTCGGAGCCGAAGCCCTCAAGGAGGCCATCAAGGAGGCGGTGAGGCCCTCGATGGCAAAAGTCAATCTGAGGGCTTTCGAGGCGGGGTGGGAGGCGGTTGGTGAGGTTTAATCAAAGTGTGTTCATTTTGATTTCTTTCTTCTGTAGAGCCCCATCGAAACCACAATCCCCACTACCAGTAGCGCTGCTCCAAAGCCAGGGATAAAGCCCCCGTCGTCATCGTCTCCATCGGGTCCCGGCAGAACCGTGAGGGTCAGATTGACGCTGTCAGTTCCACCATTGTTGTCATCGGCCGTCAGGCGAACCCAGTAATTGCCGGCGCCTGACGGGGTGCCCTGCAATGTGGCCGTGCCTGGTTTCACCGTGAGCCAACTGGCATTTGTTTCCACTGACCAGACCAGAGGGTCTCCGTCCACATCAATAGCTGTCAGGTCCAAACTGTACGCCTTTCCCCCGGTACCGTTGGGTAGCGCTGAGGTCTGGACCACGGGCGGATCGTTTGTGTTCACCACCGTGAGCCAAAAATGTCTGTAATTCAAACCTCCGTTATCGTCCGATACGGAGACATTCACCCAGTAACTGCCAACCTCATCGTTGGTTGGTGTACCGCTTAGAACCCCGCCGCTGCTCATGTTGACCCAGCCGACATTTGAGTTCAGCTTCCACTGGAGAGATGGAGTGTCGGTCTTGCCGGGAAGGGGGAACACATCTGCCGCATAGGACACACTGTAGGTTTCATCCTCCAGAATCTCTTCGACATCCTCTGTCGCGATCAGGGGAGCATAGGAGAATGCCTGCAGATAGGGATAGCTTTGCCCCTCGACAATGTCCCAGGTGTCGTTGAAGTCCCAGCCGGAATCGGTAAACGTCGTTTTCATCTTCATGTTCGTGGTGTTCTCTGCGATCCCCCAGGAGCTTGTGGTATGGCCAGAGGTCTGTGTATCCCAGAACGAGTTGTTCACCAAGGGGTCATTGCTGTTCTTACCTACAAGGCCACCGACCAGCTCGTTGCCTACGACCTTGCCGGTGGAGTAGCTGTTGCTTATCGTGGTGGTGTAGTCATTATAGGCCGCGAGCCCGCCCACGTAGCGGTGTCCATTTACATCACTGGTGGCCAGGCAATTCGAGATCGTGCCACGGTTGGAGCCCACCAGCCCGCCGACGCTAACGGAAGTGGCATCCCCGATGACCTTGCCGTTGGAGTAGCTGTTGCTCACTGAACCGCGGTTGGTACCTACGAGCCCGCCCACATACATGTGACCGCTCACATCTCCGGTGGCCCGGCTGGCCTGGACCGTTCCGGTGCCATATCCCACGAGCCCGCCAACGGTCTCGCTTCCGTCGACATCTCCGGTGGCCAGGCAGTCCTGGATCATGGAGGTGTCGAACGCGGAGCCCACGAGCCCACCGACCTGAGAATTGCCGCTCACATCCCCGATGGCATAGCTGTCCTGAACAGTGCTGCCGGTGGCACCCAGGAGCCCGCCGACGAATGTCCAACCCGTGACCTTGCTTGTGGAATAGCTGTCCTGGACCTTGCCGACGTTATAGCCTATGAGTCCACCAACATGCCCCGAACCGGTGACCGTCCCGCTGGAATGACTGTCCTCAACTGCATAGCTGCTACTACCCGCGAGCCCGCCAACCGACTGACCACCCTGGACCGTGCCGGCAAAGGAGCAGTTATTCAGCGTGCCGTTGTCGTGATTTATCCCCACGATCCCGCCGACATTGTCTCCAACGGCACTGATCGAACCGGTGATGTGGACGTTAACCACCGTACCATAGCTCCAACCCATCAGCCCGCCAACGGTTTGATTACCGCTGATACTCACATTCCCAAGGTTCACATTCGAGATCGAACCGCCTACTCCCACGAAGCCGAAGAGAGCAACCCTTCCCTCCGAGGTTCGGTTGATGAATAGATCGGTGATCCAGTGGCCCTTTCCATCCAGACTACCTGTGAAGTGGCTATCGTCAAATCCAACCGGATCGAACCCGCTACCGTTGTTCCACTCCCCTGTGGCGGAGGCGTCGATATCGTTGACCAGCACGTAGTGATCGCTCAGGCCGGCGTTCATCGCCTGGAGGTCCGACACATCCTCGATCAGGTACGGGTTCCCCACACTGCCGTCACCGCCACCGCCACCGAAGGTACCGTCCGCGGCCTCGACCTCGCCGTCAAGGATATCGGTGACCCCGAACAGAACCACTAACATCGAACCAACGAGCAGGATTACTACTATCATTGAACTGATATTCCTCATAAAGCATTTATCTTTCATATAATCAACTCCGATAAGGTGTGGTAATCTCCGGAATCTGGCACCCTTCAGGCAGGGCGGCCGACCGCTGCCAGCGTGTCAGGTTGGGTGCGCTCATAGTGGTGTCGGTTTGAGGTTCGACCATACTGAAGCTCCGGCGAGGCATAGGCAGAGCGGTAGTAATAAGGATAAGGTTTCCAAACCCATTCGGTCGGCAGTCTGTTTGGGGATCGGCCTTGACACGCCCCAGTGGGAAAGCCACCGCCCCCATTGCCCTCGGCTGGCACCGGAGGGGCTGAACCGAGGCCCTCGGGGAGGGGAGGTGGTCGAGGGGCACCTTAAACGGGTACACCAACTTCCATTTCCACCAGATCTACCTTCCCTACCTCCTCATCTTCCCCTACCTCTTCTTCCTCTTTCGCTTCCTCCACCAACGTCTTGATTCCTCTTTGGTGAAGCTGTTTCTCCATGACTTGGGCCAGGAAGGTATTGTGGATGTGGGCGATGATAGCGGCCCGATCGTTGTCGAGGTCCAGGGTGTAATACTGGGTAGCGCCCTCTTTGGTCGTCTTGACCACCAGACCGTCACGCTCTAGCTTTTCCATATATTTGTATGCGGTGGCCACCGACATCCGGGCATGGTCGGCCAGGAAGGGTATCGTGACATCGTCTCCGGCATAGGTTGCCAATAGCTCCAATAGCTCGACGCGGGGGCTGTGGCCGAAGAGGTCGGTCAGGGAAGGGGTCGTCATACTCGTACCTTCTATCATAACTCGTAGTTGTATTTAAGATTTTTTAAATTTTAAAATCTATAATTATACCATGAGAGTAGATATAGGCCCGCTTCTATATGGTAGAGTAATGTCAAAAGGCAAGTTACCTAAACCGGGTCGTCCCTCAGAGGCTGAATTAGCTCGGATATCTGATTTCATAGCCGGCGTGATCAGGGCTCTCACCGACGAGGAGTTCGTTCTGCTGGAGGCGATATCAAGTCCCCGGATATTGGCCAAGGATAACTTTCGAACCGAGACAATATCCAGAGCCCTCCCTCCCCAATGGAAGAAGGACATCGATACCGAGCGGGTCTGTCGGGGGCTTGTCAATAAAGGTATAATGACTCTCTATCGACCAGGTAACTGGAAATTCGAGAACCTGGGCTTTCAGCTAACCCATTTTCTAAGGCTTCAAAAAGGAAGAAAGAATGGGTTATCACGGATTCAAAGGAGAGGCTGAATTAGTGACACGATTCAATAGCGCTACAACATTGTTTTAAGCCCCCTGCCATGTTCAGCCCTATCTTATCAGGGACCCTGTGAACCTCAGCCAGGCCATCCTCGAACCCAATCAAGCCAGCCAACCATCCAATCGAACCAACTACCAACCAACACACCAGGAGTCCTCTAAATGGAGACCGTCAAGATCATCAAGTTCAAACCCGAGCTCTGCAAGGAGCATCATGATTGTGAGAGGGCCTGCTCAAAGGTCCATTTCAAAAAGGAGCTGGACGCCGACCACTCGGCCATCCGCATCATCAAGGCAATAACGACGGTAGCGGCAGCCGCAAAGGATGTGGCAAGCTATCGTATGGAGAACTGCAACCATTGCGGCCTGTGCATCGACATGTGCCCGGTGCTGGCCCTGCGCCGTTCCCCCAAGGGAGTCG
>CAYSUX010000107.1:0-9160 GCA_964434315.1 uncultured archaeon | reverse complement strand
GTTACAAAATTAGGGAATTTTGGCTGTTACACGACACGTAAATAGGAATACCGAACGATTATAATGGCAGAGCGTTAGTTTTTGTTTGTAGATGGCCTTGGTCCTCAAATAAGACATTCTGCCAATGTAATTTACCGATGAACCCTTTCTTCAATCAATCCTTCTAAGCCCTTCATTACTGTTAGATGTTGTTCAATTTTATTGAGCTGAAATCCTTTGAAATGGTCATGATTGAAACCAATTAATGATATTCTGTTTTCCGATTTTAAATTAAGAATAATATTTGAGATACTATTAGATTTTCCAAGGCAATTCTCATCGTAATTTGGTATTCTCTTATTAATGTAAATATGTTTTACATGTTCGGGATGGAATAAATTCCAAGAGTACCTAATTGATAGGAAATAATAGGCGATATATATTTTCCCTGGGAAAAATTCAATGATCTTGGTCTTGGTAGAATAAATTAAAATCCAGCCGAAAAATATAATGAAGTCAATCAAGAATAATAATACTATAAACTCAATACCTTTTGATAGCATCTCAATCATGACCCAGATTAAATAAATAATCATAAAAATCATCATCGGTGTCACTATGAATTTGATATTATTGATTCCAATAATCTTATTTTCACCGATTTCAATTTCCTTATGCTCGTTTATAGTTACAATTTTTGATATGATCTTAATCTTATTCGTCCTATTAGTTTTTTTCCTTCTAGCAAAGATACCAATCGTTATACCAATCATAGCGGAAATAATCATAGTCCATTCATCTGAAATTATCAACTCAAATAAAATTAAAAGAACGAGCATTATTACTGACATGAGGTACATAAAAATGAACTTCTCAATTACGTTTCCTCTCCAATATTGCATCAGCTCTTTGATGTGATTCATTATTCACGTCACCGTTCTTCTTGGTTAATAGTTTTGAGTTTCGTTATCATTTATATTTATTGACGTGACTACCTTTAACTACGCATTTCAAACCAGCTCATGGAACTGATACGCCGGATAACCCTCGGTAAAGCAGTAGTGCAGGGTGTTGAAGTCCTTCTTGAACTCAGCCACATCCCGGCCCACCTTCTTCGGGTCCTCCTTGTCGATGGCAACCCGCTTGATGAACTGGGCCACGTCCTGCATCTGGTCCTCCTTCATGCCCAGGCGCGTGAGTTCCTGGGAGCCCAGGCGGATACCCGAGGGGTTCATGGGCTTGCGGGGGTCGTCATGGGGCAGCATGTTCATGTTGGATATCATGTTGGCCTGCTCCATCCACAACGAGACATCGCGGCCGCCGCCCTGCTTGGCCACATCGATGGCCAGGGTGTGGGAGGCCGTGAAACCCTTGTGCTCGGCCAGGACCGCGAAGCCCCGCTCACAGAGGGCGGCGCCCAGGGCCTGGGCATTGGCGATGATCTGCTTGGCGTATTGTTGGCCATATTCGGTATGCTCGGCCAGGGCCACGCCCAGCGCGGCCATCGTGTGCAGATGGTGGTTGGAGGTGACACCCGGGAAGACCCCGCGATAGAGCTTGGCGCAGAACTTCCTCCATTCATCGGAGTCGGCTGCCAGGTCGGCATTGCCCTCGGGCGGATTGGCCAGGACCATGGCGTGCTGGGGCCCGGGCAGGGTCTTGTGAGTGGAGCCGGTCATCACCCAGGCGCCCTCGCGGAAGGGGTCCTGGAACTGCCCGCCGCCGATAAGGCCCATCACATGGGCGCCGTCGTACCAGACCGGTGCGCCCACCTCCGCTGCCACCGGCGCCAGCTCCTTCAGCGGCGCCGGGAAGAGGAACACCGAACGACCGAAGAGGCAGAGCTTTGGTTTCTCCTTGCGGATGACCTTGGCGGCGCCGTCGATGTCCAGGTTCATCTCATGGGGGTCGAAAGGCAGGTCCTTCTTGGTGACCCCGCGCATGCCCACGGCGCCGAACTTGGCTGTGGAGATATGGGCTCCCGCCTGCAGGGCCGGGGCGGTGATGACATCGCCGGGCTCGACCAGTACCTTGAGCACCGACATGTTGGCGACGGTGCCCGAGATGGGCCGTACATCGGCATGGGCGCAGCGGTAGAGGGTCTTGGCCAGCTCCATCACCCGCTCCTCGACGTTATCCACGTAGATGTTGCCCTGGTAGTAGCGCTTGCCTGGCAAACCCTCGGCGTAGCGGTCGGCAAAGTCTGAGATCATCAGCTCCCTGGCCAGGGGCGAGACCAGGTTCTCCGAGGCGATCATCGGTAGGGAATCATTGAACCATTCGGTGTGGGTCACGACCTGCTGTCGGATCCAGGCGGCGCTTTCTCGGGGGGTAGGGGAGTCCTGCACGGTATCACGGCTCCGGTTTCCGGTCGTATGGGCACTCCTTGATATAATTCGACCCTTCCAAAGTAGTTACAACGGCGATCCAGTGAACTACCACCCTCTCAAGGGGATGGCGTTAGCTGAGAACTCGGGTGACTAGCTAGAAAAGGGATATGCAACTTATTTCATCAGTTCTCAGGTGTGCCGAATCCCGTCACCGCGAGGCTGCCCGCCGATTCATCCCAGCTTGAAAGCAGGGGTATTATCAGCCTGTATCAGTAAAGATGATATATGATCGGTAAACCGTCAACCATGGAACCAGCCGGTGGCCTCGGGACCACCCTTGGCGGCGGCTATCATCTTCTTGGCCTGTTCCATTTCCAGGGATTCGGCCTCGCCCATCAGCTCATGGAACTTCTCGGTCCATTCATCATCGGCCAGGACCTTCCAGGGGCAGCCCGAGTAGCTCACCGCTCCATCATCGGTGAATATCACTATCTGCTCGAACTGGGGATTGGCCTGGAACTCGATGTCCTCGTAGACATCTGATCCGTCAGTGGGCAGGAAGACTTCGATGCGTTTGGCTTTCATGGTTAGTCTCCATTCGCTGGGACAGGCAGGTCAATGAGACCGGACTATTTGGTCTTTGGGACTGGAGGCTGGAGGCTGGAGGTTCTGCGTGCCCGATGGTCAGCGACGAGACCCACGGCCCGCCACGGCGAGATCACGGCCCAGGAGGCGTTGGAGGCAGACAGGCAGGCGAGGAGGCGGGCGGGCAAGGAGGCGTCGGCGGTTTCCTGGGCCGCCAATGGTCATGGCCTGCCAACCTGGCTTCATGCCTGGCTTTGACGGTGGCTTTCAGCTCGGCCCTGCGAGCATCAAGCCGGGCCTGCTCGTCTCGCTCACGGCGGCGGCCCAGCAGGTTGACGACCGCGACAAAGGCGACCAGGAGCATGAGCAGACTCTGGGCGACCAACGGGCTCCATCGGCCGTTATCGGCCTCATCCCCATCCGACCCGGGATAGGATTCCCAGATGGTTGGCTTGATCCCCCACCTCCATCCCCTTCGACCCCCTCGGGCACCAGCAAGAACAAGCAACCCGAAAGAGCCACAAAGGCCAGAAGGATAGGAAGCCGGGGGATAGGGACCAACATCGATCTTTCACCTTGTTCCGACAAACCACAGGAGCTCCTGGGCCATAACCTTTTCTTCGCCGGCGGTGCTACTGACGAACTTGGCCGATACCAGAGAGGGCCCGGGCCCGGACCATAGCCGCCGCCCCAGCTACGACCATCCGCCATCGCATCCTCTGCGTCAGGAGGCGAGCGGGCTCCCCCGCTCCCCGGGGGTCTATCTGTTCAAGGAGCGCCAGGGCAAGGTGCTCTATGTGGGCAAGGCGGTACGATTACGGGACCGGGTACGCAGCTACTTCGCGCCCTCGCACCGGAACCGGTTCTGGCAGGAGATGGTGGAGAACCTTCTGGTGGGAGCCAGGCAGCTCGGCTATGTAGTTACAAGTAACGAACGGGAGGCCCTGGTCCTGGAGGCCGGCCTTATCAAGCTCCACCGGCCGCCCTTCAATGTCAGGTTCAACGACGACAAGGCCTACCCCCACCTGAAGCTCACCAACCACCGATTCCCCAGGGTGATGATCGCTCGGCGGGTGCGAGACGACGGCGCCCGCTATTTCGGCCCCTTCACCGATATGAAGGTGAGACAGACCGTGGGACTGGTGCGAGCCCTCTTTGGCATCCGGGATTGCAAGAAGCTGCCCGACAGGGCCTGCCTCAACCACCATATCGGCCTTTGCAGCGCCCCTTGCGTCGGAGCCGTGGACCTGGTCGGCTATACCCAACAGGTCAGGGCCGCCACCGACTTCCTGTGGGGCCGCAATCGACCGGCCAGGGCAGTGGTCAGGCGAATGATGGAGGAGGCCGCCCAACGCAAGGAGTATGAGCGAGCCGCCGACCTGCGTGACCATCTGGCCCGTCTGGAGGTGCTGGCCCAGGGGCAGGTCGCCGAACTGACCGCCACCCATGAGGCCGACGCCATCGCCATCGACAACGACAAGGGGCTGGTGATGGTGGTCCATGTGCGTGAGGGTCGGCTTCTGGGCCGTAGCCACTTTCGACTCGACCGGACCGCCGAGCATGACCCCGGTAAGGTGCTGGCCCAGTTCCTGGTACAGTACTATGGCGGTAACGAGCTGCCACCGGACATCATCGTCAAAGAGCCGCCCGATGACCTGGCCGCCATCACGGATTGGCTCGATTCCCAGAGGGGCTCGAAGGTCGCGCTCATCGTCCCCCAGCGGGGTGAGAAACGCCGATTGCTGGAGATAGCCATGGAGAATCTGGTGAACCTGAGCCTGGATAAGACCCACAGACCGCCCCCGAAACTCACATCGCCCCCTCTGGACCCTGGCCCGGTGCTGCAAAAGCTTCGACAGACTCTGGGATTGGAGCATCACCCCACCACCGTCGAGGGCTTCGATGTCTCGACCCTGCAGGGGCGATTCACCGTCGGCGCCCGCGTGACCTTCGTGGAAGGACTCCCAAGGAGATCGCTCTATCGCCGCTACCGGATGCTAAGCCTGAAAGGACAGGATGACTACGCTTCCATGAAGGAGCTCCTGGGCCGCCGACTGGCCAGGGGCGGGCCATTGCCCGACTGGCTGCTCATCGATGGCGGGCCCGGCCAGCTTTCGGCGGCCGCCGCGGCCCTGGAGCAGGCTGGTCTGGTCCCGGGCCGGGACGTGGAGCTGCTGAGCCTGGCCAAGCAAGAGGAGTTGCTGTACATCCATGGCCGGGCCGAGCCCGTCGCCCTGGACCGGGCGGACCCGGGCCTGCACCTCCTCCAGCGGGTTCGCGACGAATCCCATCGCTTCGGCCTGGCCTATCACCGGCTCCTGAGGTCCAGGGCCCTGCAAGGGTCGGCCATCGAGGATATCGAGGGCCTCGGACCAAAGAAGGCGGCCCAGTTACTCCAGGCCTTCGGCTCCCTCGAGGGCGTCAGGCGGGCCTCGCTCGAGAGGATCGCCAGGCTACCGGGATGGGGTGAGAGGTCGGCCCGGAAGGTGAAGGAGGGGCTGGGATGATAATTCCATTCCATCGATATGGGCGAGGGATTGGTTGGTTTCGGTCAGAAACACAACAAAACAAATAAGAAGAAGAAAAAAGAAAAAGATAATATCGTTGCCATGCATGAACCGGGCAGTTCCGGGACGAGGTCTCGCAAAGATTTCGGGTTCAACAGGCAGCAGGCCTAAAGGTATATTAGTGGCGATGGATTCGGGATGGTGTAAGCCATGACAATTCCACCCCCGACCCCGGTTCTGTCTGGATCGACCCCTCGCGTATTGGCGATAATGATCCTGGCCGGTCTCATGATAAGCCTTGGCTTTGTGAATGTGGCTGAAGGAAAGATTACAAGGCGGCATGATAACGGCGCGATACCCCTGAACGATGAATGGGATGACGGACCCGAGAAGGAGGATTCGCCCATGAACTACTCCTATCCCGGCAATCCCCTGGTGGAGATCAGCGTCTCATACGAGGCAAATCATCTCTCCTCAACGAAAAAGGGCGTCATCCTGCTGGAGCTCTTCGAGAACTGGGCGCCTATAACTGTGGGCAACTTTGTGGGTCTGGTAGAGCAGAAGTTCTACGACAATACCATTTTCCACCGGAATATCGACGACTTCGTCATCCAGGGCGGCGACCCCGACGCAGACGACCCCAACAACGATGGAACCGGCGAGCCGATAGTCTTGGAGATCCATCCCAAGCTGACCCATGTGGACGGGGCTCTGGGCATGGCAAGGGAGTCCGACCCCGACACCGCCGAGAGCCAGTTCTACATCACCGACGGGGAGGAGCACCGGCTCGATGACAGCGAGCGAAAGAACGCCACGCCTCCGGACCGGGGTTACGCCGTCTTCGGTGTCGTGCGCGACGGCATGTCCCATGTGCGAGCCCTGGCCTGCGTGCCCACCTCCCGCGCTCCTCTGGGCTGCGAGTACCCGGAGAACAACGCCGACCAGCCGGCCCGACCCCTGGTTGACACCGATGTCAAGGTCATCCGGGTTGTTGGCCAAATCCCCTATCCCCCGGAAGAGGAAGATGAACTACCCCTGTTACCGATCCTCGTGGTGGCTACCCTGGGAGTCGCTGTCCTGGTCTTCGCCACCACCGACCTGAAGGAGCTTATCAAACGCAGGGATGATCCCCTGGTAGCCGAGCAACCCCATGAGGATAAGGGCTGGAAATAGACCCTGAGACCGGGAAACGGCATCGAAGGGTCCAAAATCCCAAATCCCAAATCCCAAATCCCAAATCCCTAATCCCAAATCCTTAATCTCAAATCGAATCATTTTTAAAAGCCGCCGGCTCACGCCCATCTTACATGGCCCCCGAGATATTCCTGAACTGTGCCGCCTCCATCGACGGGCGTATCGCCCGGGCCGGTGGGGCTCAGACCCCTTTGAGCAACCTGGCCGACCGGTGGCGGGTCCAGGCCCTGCGAGCCTCTGTCGGGGCCGTCGTGGTGGGCTCGGGGACGATCCGGAACGACGACCCACACTTGACGGTCAAGCCCGCCCTGGCCGCCCGCTGGCTGGAGCTGGTGGAGCAACGACCGGAACTGGAACCCTGGAGCCCGGAAATCACCGATAGGTGGGTCGGGCCTCTGACCCGGGCAAAGGAGGTCGAAAGGCTGGTCAGGACCGCAAAGGAGCTGGAAGGCCGGAAGGCCGATAGCCTGGAACCCGGGGAACTGGAGGCCGCACAAGAGCTATGGAAGCTGAACCCCCGACGGGTAATCCTCGATGGTCAGGGACGAACACCTGATAAGGCCAAGGTGGTGGACTGTCGGGCCCGGACCCTCATCTTCACCTCCCAACTGGGCAGTGTCCAGCTCTGGGGCCGTTTCAGTGACTGGCCCAACGTGGAGGTGGTGCTGATGGACAAGGCCCACGGGGACGAGGGCGTCGACCTGGACGCAGTGCTCAAGGGACTGGCGAACCAAGGGATCGGGAAGGCCCTGGTGGAAGGCGGAGCCAGGATACTCGGCGCGTTCATCACGGCGAGAAGAGCGGGATCGTTGACAACATTCTATCGCTCCTGTGTTCTGGGCCAGGCAGGCGTGCCGATGGCGAACCTGGGCATTTCATCCGATGAGCATATCGAACTTGAGCTCGAGAAGACCCAGCCGATACCGGCCCTGGAAGAGGGGGATTGGGAAGGCTTGCTGGTCAGGTACCATATCGGGTCATCGTAGTCAGCCGGCCCGACACAAACAGGGACCTGATGCTAGCCCGGTGCCGCAAGGCGTGCGTGTATCGTCTACCCGGTCGAACTATCGAACTCTGTCCTGTCAGGCTCTGTCTGCCGGGCTCTGTCAAACTCGATCAAACTCTGTCAGACTCAATCAAATAATCATTTAAGCCGGAGTTCGTTCCACCATCCATGACATTGAAGGTCGCGGTGATGGCCTCGGGCGGGGGCACCGACTTCCAGTCCCTTATCGACGCCGGCATGACGGGTGAGCTGGGCGAGGCAAAGCTGGTCCTGCTGGTCACCAACGAGCCCCAGGCCCATGCCATCGTCAGGGCCAGGGAGGCCGGCATCCCAACCGCCATCATCAACCATCAGGGCAAGGCCCGTGAGGATTTCGACCATGAGGTCATGGAACGTCTGGAGGAGGCCGGGGTAACGCCGGGGTCCAAAGGCGAAGGCGAAGGGCTACTGGTACTGGCTGGTTTCATGCGTATCTTATCTCCCGGATTCGTCCAGGCCTATCGCCACCGCATCATCAACATCCATCCGGCCCTGCTGCCCTCCTTCCCGGGCACCCATGCCCACCGGGAGGTTCTGGAATATGGTTGCAAGGTCTCGGGTTGCACGGTCCACTATGTGGACGAGGGCACCGACACCGGCCCCATCATCCTGCAGCGGGCGGTACCGGTATTTGAAGGGGATGACGAGGACTCTCTGGGAGCCCGGGTGCTGGTCGAAGAGCACAGGCTTCTGCCCGAGGCGGTCCGGCTCCATGCCGCGGGAAGGCTCACCATCGAAGGCCGGAACGTCAGACTCACCGGACGACCATAGGCCTGTCATCACTTCCAATCAGAGCCTATTTATAGCGCAAGGACCAATTTTGTCACAATGAAAGGGACCACGACCCAGCGTCCAAGCAAGATACTGGCCATGCTTTTTCTGGCAACCCTGCTGGCCACCGGATCGGTGGAGGTCACCGGCGGGGCCGGGATCGAGCCTGAGGGGTCGCCCTTGCGGGATGAAGGAAGCGATGATGAAGATAACGAAGGCGAAAACTATGACGAGGTAGCCTGCCAGCTCTGCTGGTTGATCGTCATCATCGTTCTGGTGCTCTGGCTCGCTCGCCGTCATGGCCTGCGCAAGAGACTCAACCGGGAATTGACGGACCTTCACGGCAGGTTGGAACAGTTGGCCGATGTCGCTCCCAATCACAATCTTGAGCGGGCCTACCTGACCCCGGGATACAAGGCCCTGGCCGACGGCGATCATCGGGCGATGAGACAGGCCCTGCGTTCGACCGGACTGGCCCGGCGGCAGATAGAACAGATGCAGGTCGACCACGAGCAGATAAAGAGCATCTTCAGCCAGGCCCAGGTGGCGTTCAACCAGTGTGAGTCGGTGGGATTGCGACCCAGTCTGCGACCCCTGAAGATAGCCCAGGACGCCCTGAACCAGGGGCAACTCCTGAGCCAGGTCTACGATCTGGCCCAGAGGGCGCTCAACAGCTACAAGGACTTCCTGACCCAGAGCAAACCGACGCGACATGACCTGGATGAACTGACCCGTGTTATCGAGCAGGC
>CAYSUX010000106.1:0-9163 GCA_964434315.1 uncultured archaeon | reverse complement strand
GATGTTCCTGGTGATCGAAGGGCGAATGCTGATGGAGCTGCGCGGGCAGGAGCCGGTGGAGCTGGGGCCGGGCGAGTTCATCACCGTGCCGGCTGGAGTGGAGCATAGGCCCGTGGCGCACTCAGGCGAGGAGGCCCGGGTGATGATGATCGAGCCCGCCTCCACCGTGAACACCGGCAGCGCGGGCGGGGGTGGCAGCCTCGGCGCGGGCGGGGGGCGGACGGTGGAGGCGGAGTGGCTTTAGGCGAGGGCGGTAGCGAGCGCGCTATCGAGGTACGCAGCCTCTTGCGCCTGCCAGCTACCAGTAATCCTCGAAACGATATTTCAAGGGCGCCTCATCGCCGCGCGCCCCGGCCGCCACGATCTCGCCGACGACCAGTAGATGGTCGCCAGCCGGGAACTCGTCTGTCAGCTTGCATTCCATCCAGGCGATGGCCTCCTCCAGCACCGGGGTTCCCAGCTCGGCGCCGGGCTCCCAGTCCACCCGAGCCAGCTTGTCCGTTTTGCGGCCCGATTCGAGGCCGAAGAGCTTGCCCAGCTCGACGCCCCTTTCGCCCTGGGCCAGGACGTTCAGGCCAAAGCCGCCGGCCTTGCGGATCAGCTCGAGTGAGTACCTGGGCGGGGCGATGGAGACCACTACCATCGGAGGCTTGTGGGAAGCCTGGCAGACCCAGGCGGCGGTCATGCCGTTGTGGCTGTCGCCGTGGCTGGCCGTGACGATATAGACCCCCAGGTTGAGGCGTTTGAGGGCGGCTCTGATTTCGGACATGGTGCTCGGTTTTCTCATTCGGGCGGGCTATTTAGGTCTTGGCAAGCAGGCAAGCAGGCAGGCAAGCGGGCTGCTAGCAGGCTGCTAGCGGGCTGCTAGCGGCTGGCAGGCGGGCGGGCAGGCTATCGTAGCCAACAAGACAAAGCGGTGGTTATGGTTACGTCAGGGTGGTAGGCTGGGATCAAACGAGAGCCGGGTGGTTCGGATCGGTGCCGGCAAATTATGAACGGTCCGATTTTCGATTTTCGGCGGTTTTTCCTTTTTCCCGGTCGGTCTAATATATCCGGGTCCCTTTTTGGCATCATGACCCGGACCGCAGAGCCTCAAACCAGCGAATATCTTGCGCGCCTCATCGAGTCCACCCCCCTGCGGGAAGCGGCCAGTGGCAAGGTGGTCACGGCCCTCGACCTACCTCCGGGGAGCCTGGGTCTCGACGTGGGCTGCGGCAACGGTGCCCTGGCCCTGCTCCTGGCCGAGGCAGTGGGCTCTGCGGGGCATGTCACCGGCATCGACATCTCCGGCGAGTTCATCGAACATGGCCGAAGGCTGGTGGCCAAGGCGGGCATGGCCGGGCGGGTGACCCTCCAGAGCGGGGACATGAACAGGCTGCCGTTCGAGGACAACGCCTTCGACTGGGCGCTCAGCATGGATTGCGTGGACTACCATCACGGCGACCCCATGACGGCGTTAAAGGAGATGAAGCGAGTGGTGAGGCCCGGCGGCGTTCTGGCGATCTGCGCCTGGTCCTCCGAGAAGCTGCTGCCAGGCTATCCCGAGCTGGAGGCCCGGCTTCAGGCCACCTCGGCGGGGATCGCCCCCTTTATCAGCGGCCAGCCCCCCGAGACCCACTACCTGCGCACCCTGGGCCGGTTCCAAGCCTTGAGCCTGGAGGTGCCCTCGGCTTCTACCATTGCCGGTGAGGCCCACGCCCCGCTCAGCGACGAGTTGAGGGCCGCCCTCGTCGGGCTCTTCGAGATGCGCTGGCCCGGTATCGAGGTCGATATCTCGAAAGGGGATCTGGCCGAGCTGCACCGGCTGACCAGCCCGGAGTCGCCCGAGTTCATTCTGGACGAGCCGGATTATTACGGCTTCTTCACCTACTCGTTGTTCACCGGCAAGGTGCCCGGGTGAGCGATTACTCATATCTTTCACTACCCATCTATCCCATGTATCCCATCTATCCCATGTATCCCATCTATCCCATGTATCCCATCTATCCCATCTATCCCATCTATCCCATGTATCCCACCGATCTCATTTGCAAACGACGGAGACAAAATCCATGAAAGCCCTGATCCTCAACGGCGCGAAAGAAGGCCACAGCTCCATTGGCCGCCTTCAAACCATCCTGGTTCGAGCCCTGGAGAGGACCGGCTGGCAGGCGGAACCGGTGCTGCTCTACGAGAAGCGGATCGCCAACTGCAAAGGCTGTTTCGGCTGCTGGGTGAGAACGCCCGGAGAGTGCGTCATCGACGATTTCGGCAGGGACATTGCCAGGATGATGATAGGCTCCGATCTGGTGGTCTATCTGACCCCGGTGACCTTCGGAGGCTACTCGGCCCGGCTGAAAAAAGCCGTTGACCGGACGATCCCGCTGGTGCTGCCCTTCTTTACCCAGATCGACGGCGAGATTCACCACAAACCACGTTATGAGAGCTACCCGCGGCTTGTTAGCCTGGGCCTCATGAGAGCCCCTGACGACGAGTCCGAGCGAATATTTGGTGAGCTACTGGCCCGCAACGCCTTGAATTTCCATACCAATGCCTATGCCAGCGCGGTTTTCTTTGAAGCTGAACTTACGGGCGAGGATAACATGGAGAACGTGGTCAACAGGATCCAGGAGACCCTGGCCGGGGTGGTGGTTGACCAATGAGCGAACCTGGTAATATTCTCTGTATGATAGGTAGCCCCAAACCGGAGCGTAGCACCTCCCGAGTACTCGGTGAATATCTACTGGACAAGATGACCGGAACCGACAACGAAGGAAGCGGGCAGGCCGGGTCGAAGAGCGATACGATACAGCTTCACAAACTACTGGACACCCCTGAGAAGGAAGCTGAGCTACTGGCCAAGGTTGGCGGCTCGGACCTGATCGTACTGGCCTTTCCCTTGTATGTGGACAGCCTGCCCTGGCCGGTGACCAGAGCCCTCGAGTTGATTGCCGAACATCGTGGGACCGCTTCCCAAAAGCGACCCGGCTTCATGGTCCTGTGCAACTGCGGTTTCCCTGAAGCCAGCCAGACCTCGCTGGCCATACGGATGTGCCGGGTCTTTGCCTCGCAGGCCGATATGGAATGGTTGGGAGGCCTGGCCCTCGGAGCCGGTGGCGCAATCGCGGGCCGTCCGCTTCAGGATCTGGGAGGTATGGTTCGCAATGTCACCCGGGCCCTGGATATGACGGCCACAACTCTGGCCAAAGGTGATGATGTCCCGGAAGCCGCCATCGAACTTCTGGCAAGGTCCATGATGCCCAGAAGGCTCTACCTCATGGGAGGCGATCATGGCTGGAAGAAAGCGGCACGCAGAAACGGTGTTAAAGGCAGACTCTGTGACAGACCCTACCGCAGGTCCAACGGTTAAGCTGGCTCGACCGACGACCAGTATTTAAAATCAATGCTGTCTGTCTGACGGCTTGAGACAGACAACAGATCAAGCAGGTTCGATTCGATATCGGCGCAATGTGTCAGCCCTTTTCGCAGGCGGGCGGAGTAAGTTCACTCCTTATTCATGTTCAATCGTAATTCTTTAAATTCACGGTATTCTGGTTATTAACGTTCCTGACGGTTCTAGGCTCCATCCGCTCACTTCCGGGGTTTGATCGCCTCGATGGTGGCCGAGACCACCCACTCTCCCAGCTTGCTGCCGGGAGCCCATTCCTTCAACAGCTTGCCGCTGAAATTCTTTGGTCGGATGCGTATCCGCTCGAAACCGACCTCGGCCAACCAGGCCTCCTGGTCAGCGATGGTCTCGGCTCCGGCGACACAACCGGTGAACAGCTTCTCATCGGCTCTCACCTCGGGTGGCAGCTCGGCGATGGCCACAATGTCGGATATGGCCAGGCGGCCACCGGGCTTCAGGACACGAAAGGCCTCCTGGTACACGGCCCGCTTGTCGGGTGATAGATTGATGACGCAGTTGGAGATGATGACATCGACAATGCTGTCGTCGACGGGCAATTGCTCGATCTGTCCCTTGCGGAAATCGACGTTGGCAATGTTACCCTGAGCGGCGTTGCGACGGGCCAGCTCCAGCATCTCGTCGGTCATGTCCACGCCTATGACCCTGCCTTCGGGACCCACCTTGTTGGCCGATAGAAAGGCATCGATACCGGCGCCGCTACCCAGGTCCAGAACGGTTTCGCCCTCCCTGAGGGAGGCAATGGCTCCCGGATTGCCGCAACCCAGGCCCAGATTGGCGTCGAAAGGGATATCCTTCAGGGCTTTTGCGTCATAACCCAGGAGAGTGTCGAGGGATACTTCGCTACCGGGGGTATCGCAGCAGGAAATGGCTACCGGCGAGGGGTTACAGCAGCACGATGATTCTGTCTGGGCCGCATCAAAGGCCTGATTGACCTCCCGGGCAGTCCGGCCATAGCGTTTTCGCACCAGTTCATGTACATTCTCATCTGTTTGTCCATTCATCTTCAGTCCTCTTGAACTTGTTTTACGGTCTGGAAGAAGCGACTCAACTCAGCCAGGGTCTCAGGCTCGATCCAACAGTCGACGAACTTTCCCCTTTTCTTTGTCATCAACAGGCCGGCGTTTCGCAACTCTTTGAGATGGTGAGACAGGGTCGAAGGGGCCACCTCACAACAGTTGCCGATCTCGGAGACACAACTGGTGTTCTCATCGCCACAGCAACTGTCGGGAGGGCAACAACGCTCCATCATCACCAAAAAAATCGACAGTCGGTGGGGATTGGACAGAGCCTTGAACATATTGGCGAAGCGTCGAGTATCGCCTTTATAATTCGCCATATCTCGAATTATAGAACTATCGTATAAGAGGGTGTGTTCGATTTAAGTGAACGAGGCCAAAGGCCAAGGGATCTACAGCCCAGTGTCATGTCAATTTTCAATTGTCGGATAAAGTCGAGAGTCGAGATAGCTAATCCATATAGTTATCATGAACGATATTCGGTTTTCCTATCTTTGCTAAACAATGATATCACATACCTGAACTGATAACTCCCTCGATCTATCATTTTTGATAATCGCGCTGTAAAAAACCTATAGTATAAGCATTTTCCAATGTCTGGTCCAGGCCGACCTGACTCCCAGGAGGGCTTTCATTGGCAGCAGATCAGAAACTGACCGAATTTGAGACTACCGCAGACATCGACGAGGTACCGACTCCCGGGTTGCCGGATATCGATGGCGCCATCGAACCGGTGCTGGCAAACATGCGGGACCCGGACCCCATTATACGCCGGACCGCGGCCGAGGCCCTGGGTGATATCGATGACGCCAGGTCGGTCACAGCCCTGGTAACGGCCCTGGAGGACCCCGAGGGCCAGGTCAGGCTCACCGCCATCGAGACCCTCTTCACGAAGAACATCGAGGATATCGAACCCCTTCTGGGTCTCCTGGAGGACGATGAGGCCATGGTACGATTGAGAGCGGCCCAGTTCCTGGCCCGCCATGGCGACCCCGGAGCCACCGAACCGCTGATCCGGGCCCTGGAGGACCGTAACTGGGAGGTCCAGATGGCCGTTGCCGGAGGCCTGGGTCAGATCGGCGATAAAAGGGCCATCGAACCGCTCATCAAGGCGCTTTTAAGCCCTCATTACCAGGTTCGCTGGAGGACGGCCTGGGCCATGGGGTGGCTGCGGGACGAGCTGGCTGTCGAACCGCTCATCGAGTCCCTGGGTGACCGGTCGCCAATGGTTCGACTGGCCGCGGCCGAGGCTCTTGGGCGGACCGGGTCCCCTGAGGCCGTTCGACCATTGATGGAGGCCCTGAAGGACCTGGACCCCCAGGTCTGGGAGGCTGCCGCCCGGGCTTTGGGAGAGGCGGGAGAGCATGGCCTGGAACTCCTGACCACGGCTCTGGAAGAGGATGAGGGGTCGGCCTGGCAGGTGCGATGGGGGGCCGCCACGGCCCTGGGTCGACTCGGGTGCGGAACCGGGGAATTGACCCGGGCACTTCAGGATCCCCATTGGCGGGTTCGGGAGGCCGCTGCCGAAGCCCTTGGTCGACCCGGAGAGACCGGGAGCGTGAAACCCTTGATGGCCACCCTGAGTGATCCGGTCTCCCAGGTCGCCGACAAGGCGGTCCAGGCCCTGCGACAGGTCGGTGATAAGGCCTCTGAACCCTTGCTTGGACTGGTCTTCCAGGGCGCTCCGGAGCTCTGGGGAAAGGCGGTCGAAGCCCTGACCGAGAACCAAATGGGAAGAGCCGTCGAGGCCCTGACCGAAGCCCTGGGTTCCGGAAGCTGGGAGGTTCGCAAGGCAGCCATAGACGGCCTGGCCCGGGTGATGGGACCACCGGTCGTCCCGGTTCTGGTGAAGGCCCTGGGCGACCATGACCATCGGGTCCGGGAGGCTGCCATCGGGGCCCTGAGGGAGCGTGACGAGGCCATCGAAGCCGTGATATCCTCCCTGGGCGACCATGAGGTTCATGTCCGGGAGGGCGCTGCACGGGTCCTGGAACAAGTGGACGACATGGTCCTGTCACCTCACCTGGAGAGCCTTCTGGGTGGAACTCCGGATCAGCGACAGGGTGCTCTGGAGGTGCTCTGCCACCGGGGTGGACCCAGGGAGGTCTCGTTGCTGCTCAAAGCCGGCCAGGACCCCGACCACTCCCTCCAGGTCCAGGTCATCGATACCCTGGTCCAGATGGGAGAGCGGGTCAGGGAACCCCTGCTGCAAGCCTTGCAGGCCGATGACTGGCAGGTGTGGGGTATGGCCGCTGAAGCCCTGGGCCGGCTGGGCGTTCCGGCTCTGGACCCCTTGCTGTCGGCTCTGGGCGAACCCGATTGGAACCTGCGCTGGGCGGCTATCCGGGCCCTGGGTCGGCTGGGCGACGACCGCGCGACAGAGTACCTGCTGGCCTATCTGGAGAACGAGGACTGGCGGATCCAGAGCGCAGTGGCCGAGGCCCTGGGTCGGCTGGGCTCCCGGGAAGGGGTTCCGGGATTGATCGGCCTGCTGACCTCGACCCATATCCAGGTGAGGATGTCAGCGGCCGAGGCCCTGGGCCGTGTGGGTGACCCGCAGGCGGTGGGGGTCCTGTTCAATGCCCTGCAATGCGAGGACTCCACCGAATGGAAGGTCGTGGCCGAGGCCCTGAAGGAGATGCGGGACAGCGCGGCCGAACTGCTGGTCGGGGTGTTGGAAGGCGCCGACTACAATCTCTGGGAATCAACCGCCGCCGCCCTCAGGGTGATGGAGGTGCCAGCCGCGGCCGAGCCCCTGCTCGATGCCCTTGTCTGTGATAACCGGGATGCGCGCTGGGCCGCCGCCAGGGCCCTGGGTCGGCTGGGCGACCCCAGGACCATCGGACCCCTGGAACGCGCCGGCACCGACGAGAAAGAGCGGGTCAGACACGCCGCCGGGGTGGCCCTGGAACGGGTACGAGAGTTCACCTGCGAGGTGGCGGAGCCGCCCTTGCCTGCTCCCGAAATAGAGACTGCTCCCACAACCGATTCCACAACCGAAACCGCGACCGATAATCTGACCGGGGACGAGCTGGCCGACCTGGCCGGACAGACCCCGGGTCCCGAGGGTGACAGGCTCTACGGACTGGCCTATCAGAGGTATCAGGAACAACTGGCCATTGACACCGCAAGGTTCGATGTGCTGAACAACTGGGCCAACACCCTGACCGATCAGGCCCTGTCCAAGTCCGGCGATAAAGCCGGTCTCCTCTTTGCCCAGGCACACGAGAAATATGCCCGAGCCCTGGAGATCAGGCCTGACGATCCGGTGATCCTCACCAACTGGGGTGTCGCGCTCATGGAACAGTCCCGGGGCGCGGAACCCGGGACCGGAGGCTCGTTCACCAAGGCGGCCCTGGACAAGTACCAGAGAGCCGATATGTTCGATCCCAACAGTGTTGACAATCTTATCAACTGGGGCAATGGTCTCGCCAGGTTGGCGCGAACGAGCGGGGGCGCGGTGGCCGAGGTCCTGTTCGACCAGGCCATCCAGAAGTTCCGGAGCGCGCTGGAGATCATACCCGACGACCATCGGATCCTCCACCACATGGGCACCGCCTTGCTGGAACAGGCCAAGGGGATGGGCGGGGAGATCGCCGGCAAGCTTTTCGACCGGGCCAGGGAGACCCTGAAAGAGGCCGAGGTGGGACACCCGGGCTGTAGCGCCTACAACCTGGGGTGTCTGAGCGCCCTTGTCGGGGATGACAATGGCTGTCGTGAATGGTTGGAGAAGGGTATGCTATTGGAGCTCCTGCCCGCGCCACGGATACTGCTGGCGGACCCGGACCTGGAGGCGGTCCGGCAAGCCGACTGGTTCCACGCGCTCGTAGATACGGGACCTTTATAGGCCAAATTCTGACCAAATTCTGACTAATATTTGACCAATATGTCAAGTGGGTATATGGAGGGGGTTCCGGATTATCTTGTTGAATATTCAAAGACCATCTTTTTTATCATGGCCCTGCCTGGGGCGGAGTCGGACGGGTTCTCTGTGTATAGGCTCAAGTCAGAGTCTTTATATATTGCAGAGTTCGCCCCATCCAGGCCTTGACCGATAACATGAGCCTTTCGACCATTCTCTGGCTGGCATTCATCTTTGCCCTCATCTACGCCTGGCGCAGGTTCCTGCTCTATGCCCAGGATCGCTGGTTCCCGGCCCCACCCGAACCGGAGACCGACGAGAACGGCGAACCACTCGAGCCGGTGGAAGAGGACGACCGCTCGCTGAAGCTGATAGGCTATAGCACCTTCCTGATGTGGCGGACCCAGCGGGGCAAGAAGTTCCTGGACCGGACCGCCAAACGCTGGCCCAACTTCTGGCGCTACTTCGGCGACCTGGGTCTGGTCATCGTCTTCCTGGTCATGGTCAGTATGATGGCCCTGCTCATCTGGCAGGCCACCCTGATCCCCCAGATACCCAAAGAGCGGGCACCCTCCCCGAAGCTGCTCATCGGCCTACCCGGCCTCAACCCGGTCATCCCGTTGTGGTATGGCATCCTGGCCCTGGCCGTTGCCATGGTCATCCACGAGCTCTGCCACGGCATCCTCTCCCGGGCGGCCGATGTCCGGGTCAAGACCATGGGCGTGCTCTTTTGCATCTTTCCGGTGGGAGCCTTCTGCGAACCCGATGAGGAGCAGATAAACGATATGCCCAGACGGGAACGGATGCGCATGTTCGCCGCCGGTCCCACCTCCAACATCATCCTGGCCATCATCCTGGCCCTGGTCTTCTCCTGGG
>CAYSUX010000105.1:0-9242 GCA_964434315.1 uncultured archaeon | reverse complement strand
AATGTCACAGACTCCAACAACACCCCCCTGGCCAACATCACGGTCTACGGCTCCAACTGGTGGGGTTTCGAGCAGACCATCACCAACGCCACGGGGTATTACGAGCTGAACATGGTCTCCGACCGGGAGAACTGGCTCGATGTCTGGTACCGGCCTCCCAAATGGGTATACCCGATGCTGGAAGAGGGCTACAATCAGTTCTATTTCAAGGATACCGGGGAGACCATCTGGTACGATATCCAACTGAACCGCCGTGGCGGTGTGGTGGAGGATGCTACTGTCTACGGTTACATCACGGCCCATCCGGGAGGCCTGCCCCTGGCCAATGCCGAGGTACGGGTCAACTCCCTCAACGAGGAGCAGCAGTGGTGGTCCAACTGGACCCATACCAACAGCACCGGTTACTACGAGATGAACCTGCCCGGAGGCGAGTTCGAGCTATGGGCCGATCACCCGGGTTACTTCCCCAACCGCACTCGCTCCTATGTGGAGTCGGGCTCGACGGTCAACGAGGACATGGACCTGACACCCTACCCGCCCCTGGACGCCACCCTGAAAGGCTATGTTAAGGACAGTATGGGTGATCCCCTCCACGGCCTGATCTTCTGGGGCCTGATGATGGACCAGCGTCTGACCCATATGCGGGACCACGGCGGCTCCCTGGCGCCCATGTTCGAGAATTTCGAGCACTACGCCTTCGAGACCACCTTCTCATCCAACGCCACCGGGTATTACGAGCTGGCGGTTCCGGCGGGACGGATATACACCGGGGTCTTCGATCTGTCAGGCGACGCCGAAGGTTCCCAGACCAACTTCATCGATGTGACCGCCGCGTCGACCATGTGGCTCAACTACACCCTGGCCAACTACACCCCGCCGGCCTACACCATCGGCGGCCAGGTCCTGGACGAAGGGGGCCATCCCCTGGACTGGGACACCGAGGTGTTGCTGCTCAAGGTAGGGGACTTCAGGGGTGACACAGGCCTGCATCTGGGTCACAACGGCACCTTCGAGTTCCAGGTCACCCCCGGTGAATATGTGCTGCTTGTTGACCGCCATGACATGGACACCCAGATCGAGAACGTAACGATAACTACAAGTAACTACTACACGACCTTCAACCTTTTACATCCCAACGCGACGATACTGGAGCGAGGTGTCGATTTCCCGCTCTACAACGACTGGGACAACGCGACCTTGTATGCCAACGTCAGCACCTACGAGGATGTGATGCTGGCTCGCTTCATGGTCGACTACTACCTGGGTAACCATGACGGTGTGATCGATATGGCGGAGGCTCTGCTGGTACTGGACGATCTCTTCTGGGACCTCTACGGCTCCCAGCCCAGCCTGCTGCCCGGTTCCACATCTCACAAGAGCTTCAACGTGGACGGCCGCCACTACATGGTTGACGGAGCCTCCTTTACGCTCTCGGTCTCAGGAGCCCTGGGGGCGGTGGACTCACCGGCGCCCCTGGTGGTCATGGGCCGACAGAACCTGACAACCACCGCGCCCATCGTCGATACCGACCCGCATCGCTTCCGGATCTACACGACCTATGACGAGGTCGTGCTGGAGCAGTACTACTGGATCAGTCCGCCCAGAGGCTGGCGTTACCTGGGTGACAACGACCCCGATAACGTGGCCATCACAGGTACCGACCCGGTTAAGGTCGATCCCCTGGGCGATCCGGCGCCCTGGGATGAGATATTCGAGGTCATCGTCGATGTTGAGTTCGAGACCGATATCCCCCGGCTTACGGTCGAGTGGGCTCCCGATTTCCCTGACAACGCCACCAACATCTCGTTCACGGTCACCGCCCTGGGTATTCCAGTGGATGGCGCCGGCATCCGGGTCAAGGGCTTTGTCAACTCCACGATTGTGGCCAACCTGACGACCAACGCCAGCGGCCTGGCCCTTCTGGGAGCCCTGCCGCCGGGGCAGTACTGGGTCGATGCCGAGAAGGTCGACCATCTGGCAGACAAGGAGCTGCTCACCGTGCTGGAGGTAGGTGCCCCCACACCCATGACCATCGACTACGCCCCGACGGATCCCGACGAGCGAACCGTGATAAACCTCACCCTGACGAACATAACGTCGGCACCGGTGGCCGGAGCCTTTGTCCAGGCCATCAGGATAAGCGATCTCACATCGGTCTGGAACGGTACCACCGACGCCATGGGCCTGGTGGCCACGACATTGCCTGCCGGGGAGTATTTCATCAACGCCACCGCGGCCAACCACTCCAACGCCTCCAGATACCTGGAGGTGTTGCCGGTGGACAAGTCCCTGGTCATCACCATCGCCCCGACATACCCGACCATCGGCCTGGACATCTGGGTCATGGTGGTGGACGACCTGGGCGATCCGATGGCCAATGTGACCCTTATCCTGACGCGTACCCACCACGACTTCGAGGTCTGGAACGGCACCACCTCGGCCAATGGGACGGCCCTGTTATCCAGCGGTCTGGGCCTTGAAGGCAAGTATACCCTCACCGCCGAGATGCCGGGTTACGACAATGACACCTATGCCCTGGACATACATCCCCATGACGAGCACAATCCCGAGCGGGAGGGCGACTCCTTCCTACCCGGCTTCGGTCCCCTGACCGCGCTGTTGGCCCTGTTCGGGATCGCGGTCGCCATGCGCAAACGAAGGTACGGTTAAGCTGGCAGACATCAGCAGCCTGTCCGATAGCGGGCATGACGACCGTGCGCCCCTGCCTTCCGGATCTCAATACGGTCGCACTGTACGATCCCACTGAACCGCCACCGCAACGCAAGCCGACGACCGGGCGACAGAATGGCGAGCCTGTGCCCGGTCTGTTTCCCATGATATGATATCAGATAGGCGATAGGCCTAATGTCGCTCCGTCTTCACGATGTCGCCTTCGGCCTGGTCACCTTCCCGGTATTCGGCATAGTAGTGCTCGATATGGAGGTGCTGCTCGACGCGGGACCGGCCGTCCTGCCCCGGTTTCAGCCCTTGCTCCAGTCGCTGTTGCCTCAACCTGTGCCGCTCCCGCTCCCGTTCCCGCGCTCGTTCCTGTTGCCTCTCTTCGGCCTTCTCAAGGCTTTCCTCGGCCCGATACCAGATCAGGGAGATGAGCTTGGCCACGGCCCAGATAAGAATGGCGACCATCAGGATGATGGCGGCGAAGCGTAGTAGGAACCAGCTCATATCAGTCGCCTGTCTCCAGCAGTATGGGTATGCCGTTCTCGTCCACGGGTATCAGGTAGAATTCGATGGGTGAGTCCGGATTGTTAATGGCCTCGATAAAGAGGTATTCGATATATGCCTGCAAGGCCGTAGAGGCGTTGACCGAGCCATTGCCGCCCATGGCGTCGATGAGCCTCGAGATGGCCTCCTTGTCGCCATCGGCCACGATGACAGTGGCGTTCTTCTGGGCCTGGGCGGCGATGACGATGGCCTCGGCCTGTCCCTTGGCAGTGGCGATGGCCGCCTGGGCCTCGGCCTCGGCGTTCACCCGGGTCTGGTTGGCGATATGGGCCTGGGCCTGGAGATTGAACTGCTCGGTGATGACCTTCTGCTCGGCGGCCTTCTTCTCCTCGATGGCGTTCTCGATGGCATGGGGTAAACGGATGTCCCGTAGTACGAACTCCTCGACGATGATGTAGTATCTGGCCAGCTCTCCGGTTATCCGTTTTTCGATGTCCTGCTCGAACTGGGGGCGACCTTCACCGCGCATTTCAATGGCAGTGTAGTTGCTGGCGATATCCCTGGGCGCTGACCTGGCGATGGGAACCACGATGGTGATGCGGTAGTCCTCGCCGTTCTTGACGATCACGTCCGCCACCTTGTCCTCGGGTATCGAGTAGATTATCGAGAAGTCGATGATGACCGGCAGGTTGTCACTGCTGGCCACGGTCACAGAACCCTTCTGATCGCCCTTATCGTCACTGCCCGCGAATTCCACCTGCTGGTTGCGAAACTCGAAGGTCTCCACATGGTTTCCCATGAACTTGGTCGAGAAATGCCATCCCTCGTCGATCTCCTCCACATCCCCCGAGCCGCGTCCCGAGACGATGACACCCTTGTGCCCGGGAGGGACCGATTCGAACATGGAAATCAACATGAACAACACCGCGATCACTACGATTATCACACCCACCAATGCTAGCTCCATACCTTTGATACTGGTTTTCTTACCTGACATTCTTCCACCTACTTTACGACCTGGAATTGCGAGCATTCACCAGATCCGGGAAACGATATTGGAATAGAGATTCGAGCATGCCCGGATGACGCGACTATAGACAGAACCGTACCATCAAGGCGGTGAACGAGGGATAATCTACCACCATCTACTCTTCCAACATCTATCTTTAATCATTCCCGGAACCAGGTGCCAAACCCTGTTTCCAAGTCTATAATATATTTGTCGAAACACCCTTAAATCCTTTTGGGTCGTGGTATTTAAGCAACCGGTTGAAGGCTGTCCGCGGGCGACGGATTGTTCCGGTGTGATCTCATCCGGGGGCGTCGGCACGCGGGCCGGGCGGCAAGGATGGCTAGGATGGTTTGGGTGACATGGGTGGCGCTCAATCGAGGATCTTCCCCGCTGTCGCCTGGTAGATCTCCAGGGCCTTTTGGCCAAAGCAGACGAACAGCACCCTCGCAGGATCTGCGTTGCCCGCCAGATGTCGCCGCGCCTCGCCAAGGGCGACGCGGGCCGCCAGCTCCATGGGATATCCATAGACGCCGGCGCTGATGGAGGGAAAGGCGATGGAGCCGATGGCGTACTCCGGCTGCGTCGCCAGGGCCAGGCAGTCGCGATAGCAGCTTGCCAGAAGACCAGCCTCGCCATGCCCGCCACCCTGCCAGACCGGCCCCACGGTGTGGATGACCCATCTGGCCGGCAGGTCATGGCCCCTGGTGATACGGGCCTCGCCTGTCGGGCAGCGCACCCCTGGCTCGACCTGGGCCAGTCTGCCACACTCGGCCAGCAACCCCGGGCCGGCGGCCCTGTGTATGGCCCCGTCCACGCCCCCGCCCCCCAGCAGGGTCCGGTTGGCGGCGTTCACTATGGCGTCCACTTCCAGGCTGACAATATCGCCTTCCACAAGCTCGATGCGCGAGGGCATGGGCTGGCAGACGGCTCCATCTTGATATATCCTGCGCTCTGGCCGGCCAGCCACCCGCGCCTGCGGCAGCCGCCGGGCCTGTCCGTGCTGCATGTGACCGAGGAGGCCCCCTGTGCTACAGACGGCACGCGGCACAGCCGGGCTCCATGTCAAAGCCGCCGCCAGGCCCGTCCACTGCCATGCCGAAGGCGGGCCTGCCCGCTGCCATGTCGGAGCCTGGGCCGAACCTGTAATCATTCCAGAGAGACAAGGTTTTCTTTCTGGCATCGGATTTTTATATTATTGAGACAATATACCAATGATGTCACAGCAATATTTTCAAATCTCGCCGATTCAACATAAAGAGCCAGCAGGATATTGGATTGTTGACAAAAACGGCTCCATTAAGGAACGAAGCATATCCGAGGGAACCATTTTCCAAAGTACGTTTCCAGGCACCTTCCAGATAGATTCAAAGAAATTGAAGAATTATAATGTCTATCTATTACAGGTCAAACTCCAGTTTGTAAGATTGATCAAACAACGAATTTCAAATGCAAAAGTGTATGTTCTAGGCCCGCTAAAAAGAGATTCAGAAGTTGAAGCTAGACTTCTTCTGAGGTTCCGAGAATCTTTACTGGACCAGTTACAATCTGGTGTAATAGATCAAAGTGGTGGGATTGATAAAATTATACAATCGCTTAAATGGGAGGAAAGTTCCCCATTCAAGCTATAAAGCATATGACGATAACATTGCTTTTATCAAAAAGTTCCTAAAGGGAGTCATATTGTGACACACCTGATAATTATTTACTGAGCTAGGCTGAGAACGCCCCAGCTTTCAAGCTGGGGATGAATCAGCACACCCGAGTACCTCAGACCCAATCGAAAAAAGGAAAAAGTTGATAAATCAGAATACCGAATACGGACCCAGGAGTTAGACGGACTCCCAGATCCGCAAAATTTTCGGCGCTACAATAGGTGTCAGAATAGCGGATGCTATAATAAAATTTTCGGAGGCAGAAATAATGAGCATCTCACATAATCGGCACTCGGTTGGAGGAAGCAACTACCATCTACAATTCACACCAAAAATATAGAAGAACAATCTTTGAATACCCTCAAATTCGGGATTTCATCAGAATCTGTTTCCTCTCGAAGGCTAGACATTTGGGAATACTACTCACTGCAGTAGAATTCGGACCAGATCATGTCCATCTCTTTGTAGAAAAATGCAAAAATTACAGTGTCAGCCAACTAGCTCAATACTTCAATGGGTATTCATCAAGATTGATCCGGAAGGAATACTGGATAATTGTAAAAAATATGCTGTGGGGGAAGTCATTTTGGAGTAATGGGTATTTTTACGAAAGTATTGGCAGTGTAGCTGAAGAGGATATGAAATTCTATATCGAGCGCCAACAGAAGAAGCATTGGATGCATTCTGAATCAAAAAATGAATGGGAAGCATCGAGAGAACTTCATCCCTTGCAGAAGAAATTCTACCACTTCTACAGCTAGCCACCCGAATCCTCAGCAGACGCCACCCCCTTTAGGGGGTGGTAGTTCACATAAGTGAATAGTTATTATCAATAATATGTATACAACACATCAAAAAAATCTTTCAAATATTATATTTCACATTCGAACGCTTGGATAATCTCATGATAAGAATTGAATCTTACTTAAGAGATTATACCGATATTTTTAATATTCATTTTTTCCTTTGAAAGATGGGAAGGATTCGTAATCCCACCTGTAAAAACCGATAATAATTAACCAAGTAACTAAAAATAAAATTCCTGTCCAAAATAGATTAATGTCATGAAATATTATCGAAGCGCTTAATGTTCCAATTGTGGTTACTCCACAAACTAATAATAGATAAATCGATATTGTTTTTGTACCTATCGATTGAATCCAATTTAGTTTATTTGTATCCCTTTTGGCAATGTAATATGCTATTATCAAGGCCAGTGTTAAAAAGAATATATACAATTGCTCAAGCAGTCTCATAAACATCACCTAGGTATGAAATTCTGGGCCATGCACTCATATCTGACACTACCATAAATACTATTCCTCGTATGGAGTTTCTTTTGATCCTGTTGAGTCCCGATATCATTTCGTCTGCTAGTTGCAGTTCCTTTGTCACCTGTCTCTGGAGTGAACCCCCTGATCCGAATGATGGATGAGTCCCTCTCGCTCAGTACCTTTTCGATTTTCAAGTGCATTGTGAAGAGCATTCAATGTCAGTTGAGTATCGATGTGGCGGTCCAGGTCCCAGCCGATACATCGTCGGGTGAAGATGTCGATGATCACCGCAAGATAGACGAATCCTTTGACCCGTCGAACATACGCGATGTCCGACGCCCAGACCTGATTTGGTCGGGTGATCTCCAGGTCCTCTATTAGATTTGGATGGACCCGATATTCATGGTTTGAATCCGTGGTTTGAGGTTTGAACCGTCGTCTCTTGCAGATCAGTTTCTCTACTCTCATGATCCTGAGAACCCGCTTGTGATTGGCGATCCACCCTCTTCGTTTAACCATATCCAGTGAACTCTTTGACGATGCTATGAATCTCAACTTTGAGCAGTTGTTCCTGCTTGTCGGTGTTTTGTTTACCGTCGTGAGAGGACCATTTGTAATAACCACTCCGACTGACATTTATCAACGAAGAAGCCCGAGATATCGGGACTGGATTCGATGAGTCGTTGACCTCCTTGATCATGGTGAACCACTCCTTCGTCTCGTTTTTTCTCTCTCATCACCATTCTGTTTCCCGAGAGTCTCAAGAGCCTTCCTCAAAAACTCGTTCTCAGAATAGAGTTTACCGACGAGTCGTTCGAGCTCAGCAATCCTCGCGGTATCCTTGTAGGCATTTCCATGACCGCTGAATGCTTTCTCGGGATTTTCGGCGTATTCCCGCTTCCAACGAGTGATCAGAGTCGGATGGAGGTCGTTCTCACGACCCACCTGACTGACCAGTTTGCCAGCCAGGAGCTGATTCACGATGTCGATCTTGAACTCTCGACTGAAGATACGTCGTCTTCTGACCATGCTACACCCCCATGGGAACTTTGAAGCTTAACCGATTGTCCACTTCTAGGGGTGCACTCCCCCCTCTACCACGACTGCGGCAGCCAGCCCGCCATGTCGTGCCGTCCCCGTCGCGGGTCCGCTACTGCCGTTCTACCCTGCGGGTCCGATGTGGTACCAGAACAGTTCCTCTCCATTACCGTGGCTTTGCGAATCCCTGGCCATCCAGGTATCCAAGTATCCAAACCCAAGGTTCCGAGAATCCAAGGTTCCGAGAATCCAAGCCAAATCATTAAGGCCGTCGGCTCCTTGACCGGCCGACAATGGCTCTTTCGTTCGACCATCGCCTGTGTGCCTTGCTGCTGTTCGCCATCGCCCTGGTGGCGGTCCTGGTGGGAACTGTGAGCTTCACCCCGGTTAGGGAGGAGCATCCCTGGACCTCCGGGGAGTGTGAGGGCTGCCATGGCGGTTTCGAGCCCCTGGCCGTGGAGGTGGAACTGGAGCGGGTGAACCCCGACTGGCCGGCCCATACCCTGGATGTGAGGGTCACCAACCGCGACGAACACGAGGTCCGGGACCTTCTCATTGTCATCTTTGACGATAACATAACGGCCAACGGGACCGATGGGGGCAGCGAGGCCGGGAGTGTGTCATTGGTGTCCAACACCGATAGCTACAATGTCGCTCTCGTACCCAACGCCAGGCTCTTCGAGATCACACTCGACGGAACGGATGGGGCTGCCAACGACATCGACATGGAGGTCACCGGCCCATCGGGGGGAACATGGGTCTCCAATGGCCCGGATTCGGATGAGCTGGTCAGGATAAATCGGGACGAGCTGGCCCGGGAGGGTCCCGGAGAATACACCATCGATATAACCTGGCTCAATGGCAATACCAATGATTACGACCTGGATTGGGTCATCGATATCGGCACCGACCCTCTGGAGCGGGAGGGTCGTAACCTGCCCGAGGGTCGCTCCCACACCTTCTCCTGGTATCTCAACCTGACCCCCGAACAGGTCGATGAGCTATCCTTCACGATAACCCTGACCGCCTTGTTCGAACACGACGGAAAGGGCCCGGATACCCAGGGCTACACCCTGGTCTATC
>CAYSUX010000104.1:0-9266 GCA_964434315.1 uncultured archaeon | reverse complement strand
AGGGCTGGGGGCTGAGGGCTGGGGGAAGTGGAGGCTGAAAGGTTGAAAGCCGAAGGCCGAGAATGGGAGAAGATAAAAGTCTACGAGGGCACGAATCGGGGGCGGTCCTCGATGTCGATCTTGCCGATGTCCGGGGCCTGGCGCAGATAATCGTTGTACCGGATCACATTAGCCGGAAGGCACGCCGCCCGCCGGGGTCTTAGGAGTCGAACCCTCGTCGTGAGAACTCCCAAGTCCTGGTCACCTTGAACCACTATCGTAAGAGGTGGCCGGGGCCTCGCGTACCAGATCCCGAAGGCCTCAGAGCGGTTGGTTGGTTAAGGGATAATCAGGTGATCAGGGGATCAGGAGAGCAGGAGAGCAGGAGAGCAGAGGAAGTCCGGCCTGCGGAATGAATATATACCATGCCCGCGATTTGACGCCATCATCCCGCAGAATCGGATGTGCTCCCTTGAAACATGAAAACAAGACCATCATGCTCGTAGCGATCCTGGCGGTTCTCATGCTGATCTTCGCGTCAACCGCGTACTATCATCTCTACCGGGATGATGATGATGATAAGGGCTACCATAAGACCCTGGTCCTTGCTCCCGGCGAATCCACCTTCTTCCAGGTGAAGGACAACGGGGATGTCACCCCAATGCCGCGACCGCTCCCGCCCTTCCAGGACGAGGTGAAGGACGCCCTGAACCGGGTCCCCGGCTGGCTGCGCCCCGACCTGGAGAGTAAGTTCGTGGAGCTCTCGCGGATGGAAATGAACGTCTATGCCAGGGCCACTCCCTCCTTCGGCGACTTTGATTTCGACGGGGATTGCGATCTGGTGACGGGCAACGAGAACGGCGAGGTGGAATACAAGAGGAACGACGGTTCCCGGTACTATCCCATATTCACACCCACCGGTCTGACCGAGGGCATTTCCGGGGACGGGAACGCCGCTCCCGCTATCGCCGATCTGAACGGCGACGGCAATACCGATCTCATAGTGGGAAGCCACGGCGACCTTCTGGATTTCTACAGGAACGACGGTGACAACGAGGAGCCCGTCTGGACACCGGACAACAGCGTATTCGCCGGCGTGGACGTTGTGGGGAGCATCTTCCCGAGACTGCCGGATTTCGACGGGGATGGCGACTTCGATCTCGTGGTGGTGGAACACTCCAACTCGATCACCACCATGCGCTTTTTCGAGAATACCGGCACCGTGGAACAGCCTTCATGGAATGAGCGCGTCGGGATGTTCGCGCTGCTGCAATCCGTGGTGATGAACTATCCCTTTCCCGCCTTCGCGGACCTGGACAACGACGGCGACTATGACCTGACGCTGGGCGGCAGGGACGGGCGCCTGCGCTATTTCGAGAACCGGGGCAGTCTTTTTGCAACCCTGTGGACCGAGAACGACCTCATCTACTCGGATATCAACACGGGTACCCGGGCGACCCCCGCCTTTGCCGACCTCAATGGGGATTCCCGCATGGATCTCGTGGTGGGAGAGGAGAACGGTATGTTCTTTGGATTCTATAACAGGGGCACGCCTGAACGGCCCGAGTTCATTGCATTGAACAGCGGGAGCATCTATTACGACAGCTCCGCTTCGGGTTCGGTTGGAACGGGACTGGATGAGGCACGGGGCACGCTGCTGGGTCCAAGCACAATAAATGTGGACCGGATGTTGAAGGAATACTACGAGGACGATCTGATCGAATATGCCGGTCTTATCAACTTCGCTGAGAAGAAATTCGTTGACGAGCTGGCGTTCATCATCGCTCACACCAACGTTGATGTGCTACGGGCCATGACGGGCACCATAGACCTCAATGATCCGGAATGCACCTATGACGCGGCGATACTTCTGGACCATGTGGAGGAGCACTACAAACTCAAGGGCCAGCTCAAGTTTGCCGATATAAGGGAGAAGGGCGACTATACGACATTGTGGTACATCAACGGCGAAGGCGAGAAGAAAGAGCTGCCCCGGGACGTCTACTACTGGTACGTGGTGCATCCGCGCTGCCGCTACGAGGCCCCGGGCTACACTCATGGGGATTTCTGGCGGGAATATCTCAGATACGATGAACAGTATGCCAACGACACCTATGGCAGGAATCTTGTGGATGCCGTGAAGGACGCAAAGAATATCCACGATGCGGTTTACGCACTTGCAGCCTGGATGGATTCATTCATGGATTTTGGCTATGACTCCCATGATAAGACCCCCATAGAGATATACGACCTGCATTACGGTTCCTGCGGCGAATGGTCGATAATCAAAAATGCCATGGGAAGGTCGGTCTTCATCCCGACACGACTGGCCAATGACTGGGCAGAGGACCATGTCTGGAACGAGTTCTACGATGATGTGGAGAACGGAACATGGCATCACTGGGACGGGAGCAACATAGATAACCCCGAATGCTACGAGCGGGACTGGGGCAAGGACATCTCGGCGGTGTTCAGCTACCGGGGGGACGACCTGGTGTACGAATACGGGGTAACGAAGAAATACACCGGGACGGCGCACATCACCGCCAGGGTGCGCGACCGCGACGGCGAGCCGGTGGACGGCGCCGGTGTGATCATGCAGAGCGAGTTCTTCGTGAGGAACAACCCGACCTACATGCCCGCGCCCATGATATCCATCTGGAACTACACCGACGAGAACGGCGAATGCGAATTCGATCTTGGCGAGAACTACTATACCATCGACGTCATGAGCGAGATAGGCACCTATCACAGGGGCTACCCGAACCTGGTGGCAGGGTCGCCCGGCGGCAGCTATCATGTTGACGAAGGGCAAGACGATATCATAGAGATGACCATAGACGGACGGATGCCGCAGCGCCCGACCATAAAAGAGATGCATGCCGCGAAGAATGGTGATGTGAAGGTCAGGGTGGAACTGAAGGAAGTGAACGTGGTGGCCCAGAGCATCGTCAGCTATCCGGATGACACTGTGGTAATCACCGGCAATCGCTATCCGCAGCCGGTGGAGGGAACCATTGAGGTCTTCGTGTGCGACGAGAACAACCTTGAGAGGTATATGGCGGGGCTGGATTTCGATTATGCAAAGAGTGTGATAGTTACCAAGGGGACTCCGAAGGAATTCGCCCTCCCCGACGGTGACTGGTATGTTGTGCTGTGTAATCGATATTGCTTGGGCACCCAAAGAGAGGTTGTGGTGAGTATTGGGTAGGATACCCCCAAAGAATCAAAACTGAAGGCCAAAACCATCGATTCTGAAGGCTGACTCACTTCTCTGTTTAACGCACCGGCGTGCAGACCAGTTGGCCCTGCTCGACACCCTTGATGGCCCGTAACGAGCGGCCCAGGTCCTGGACCTCCCTGGCCGGTCCCCTTAGCACCAGTATCTCCAGGCAGGTATGGTGGTCCACATGGATGTGGGTGGTGGTGAGCACCTGGGCGTGGTGGTCGTGCTGGCGGGTCACCAGCTTCTCGGTGAGTCCCGGGGCATGGTGGTCGTAGAGCAGGGTCAGGGTCCCTACGACCTCACCCTCGGTCCGCTCCAGCGCACTGCTGGCCAGGGCCTCGCGCACCAGGTCCCGCAAGGCCTCCGAGCGGCTGGCATAGCCGGTACTGGTCAGGTAGGCGTCGAAGGCCGTCAGGAGCTTTGAATCCAGGGAGACGCCGAAACGGGTAACACTTTCAGACATGGGAGTGTGAAAGTAAAGGCCTACAAAAGGTAAATCCTAAATAGCGTATCACTTTTTCGAGATTCGTAACACTCGGTGATTTGCTTGCACCTTCCCGACGGATTAATGCACCCCGCTCTGGCCATCCTGGGATGGCTGGTGGCCCTGGGTATCCTGGCCCTGGCCCATAGGAAGCTACGCGACGAACTGAAAGAGGATGACCTGCCACTCATTGGCCTGATGGCTGCCGGGCTTTTCATGGCCCAGATGCTCAATTTCCCGGTGGGCGGCGGTACCTCCGGCCATCTGTTGGGAGCGGCGCTGGCCACCTTCCTGCTGGGGCCCTGGGCCGCGTTGCTGGTCATGGCCCTGGTCCTGGGGGTCCAGGCATTGCTCTTCGGCGACGGCGGCATCACCGCCTTTGGCCTCAACTTTGTCAACATGGGAGCCACCGGTGTGGGTGTGGCCTGGCTGCTCCTGAACCTGGGCAATCGAGAGGGGGAGAAGACTCCCGGACCGCCCGCCATGGCCACAGACATCAGGATGTTCGCGGCAGCCTGGTCGGCGGTCTTCCTCGGCTCCCTGGCCTGTGCCCTTGAGCTGGGCCTGAGTGCCGCGTTGAGCGATTACGGCATCGCCATCGACATAGCCCTACCCGTCATGGCCGGCTGGCACGCGGTCATCGGGGTCGGCGAGGGCATCATCTCCACCGCAGCCGTGGCCTATCTCGCCCAGCGAGCGCCCGATATGCTGCCTGACCATCTGCGGACCCGGGAGGCAAGAGCATGAGCCCGACCCTGCCCGGTCCCGGATCGTCCGAGCCGGCCCCATCAGCTCCCGGATCGCCCGGAGCGACAGGATCCCTGTCCCGTATCATGGAGAACCCCAGGTTCAGACTGGGTCTGCTGGGAGTGGTGGTGCTCTTTGCCATCGGGCTCATCGGATTCTACGCGTTCGCCGCCGATAAGGGCGATGGCCTGGAGGTCACCATGGAGGAGGGGGGAGTGACCGAGGACGAGCCGGTATGGTCGGCGCCCCTGGAATATGGCGAGGACTACGCCGGGAGCCTTGTCATGGGCCTGCTCGGCTTTGCCTTGCTATTGGGCCTGACCCTGGGATACGGTTACCTGCTAAGGTGGCGGCAGAGTGCTGACGCCTGACGCATTGGCCCATCTGAGTCCCTGGAGCCGGCTCGACCCCCGGGTGAAGCTGGCGAGTGTTGTACTACTTGTAACTACGCTGGCCTTCGTCAGGTCGATCGAAAGCGTTGTCGTCGGACTGTTGCTGGCCCTGACCCTGCTGGGTACAGCCGGGTTGCCTAGACGCCATGTGATCGGATGGGGTTTGCCCTTGCTGCCCTTGTGGCTGGGGATCTGGTTGGCAGGCTGGTATTCCCTGGGCTGGGAGCGGGGTCTGATCCAATCTGGTAGGGTGGCCGTCACCATGCTCCTGGCCCTGTGGCTGGGCCTGACCACCCAGTTGACCGGACTGCTGGAGGGTCTGCGTCGGCTGGGCCTGCCCCGCACCGTCAGCTATATCGGCCTGTTCATGGCCCGCTACCTCCATCTTGTGCAAAAGGAGACCGATACCCTGAAGCGGGTCCACCGGGCCCGGGGCGTGGAACCCGGGGAGAGTCTGCGGGACCGGCTGGCCCTCCAGCGACTGGGCGAGCTCGTGGGGGAGATCTTCATCCGTTCCCATCGCCACGGGCAACGGGTCGCCCGATCTTTGCGGGCCCGGACCTCCCGGACCGGCCTGGCATGGGCTCCATCGCAAAACTGGCGTTCCACCGATAGCGCCTTCGCCTTCGCCACCCTGCTTATCACCATCGCCCTGGTACTCATCGAATGGAGGGTCGTGATGTGAGCCGGTCCCTCATCACCCTGGAAAAGGCGAGCTACTCCTATCCCGGCCATATGGCCTCCCTGGCCCTGCGGGAGATCGACCTGACCCTGGAAAAGGGTGAGCGGGTGGCCCTGCTGGGACCCAACGGAGCCGGAAAATCCACGCTGCTGCAGATAATGGCCGGCCTCATCGAACCGGATGACGGTGTGGTCCGCTGGAATGGCAAAGCCCTGTCGCCCAGGCCCCGGCCCCTCAAAGCCGGTATCGGCGTGCTCTTTCAGGATCCCGAGGACCAGCTCATCCTGCCTCTGGTGGGAGAGGATGTGGCCCTGGGACCCCGCAACCTGGGCCTGGCCGACGATGAGGTCACAAAAAGAGCCGCGCAGGCCCTGGCCCAGGTGGGTCTGGACGGTTTCGAGCGACGTCTGAGCCATACCCTGAGCCATGGCGAGAAACAGCGGGCCGCCCTGGCCGGGGTCCTGGCCTGCGAGCCGAAGGTCCTGCTTCTGGACGAGCCCACAGCGGCTCTCGATCCCAGGGGGCGGCACGGATTGCTGGAGCTGCTGGCCGCCCTGCCCGAGGACACGGCCCTGGCCATCGCCACCCACGATGTGGAGGTGGCCGCCGAGCTGGCCGACAGGATGGTCATCCTCGACCGGAGGGTACTGGCCGATGGCCCGGCCCGTGAGGTCCTGACCGATGCGGGGCTCCTGCTCCGGGCGAGTCTGGAACCGCCGGTGGCGGTGCGGTTGTGGTTGGCGAGAGGGGGCAGGGACGTAGGATCGGAGGATGTGCCCATCACATTGTCGGAACTGATGTCAGAGTCAGTTCAGTGATCATTTATCGGTAAACTGTTCTCATGTTGATCTCGATCATATCATGCTTGCGGGAACTTCGACAGTGTCTTGGATCGGGAACATGGGATAGATCACAATATTGGCTGACCAGCACCGGGTGAGACAAAATGGCAGTTCGTTCAGACAATGAAATTTACTCTCTAGGGTAAACAATAGTTTTATTTACTCTCTAGGGTAAACAATAGTTTTATTTACTTGATTAGGTAAATTATCGGGATGCTCCAACAGCCAGGCCTGATGAACCAGCTCCTGGGAACCAGCACCAAGGTTCGTATCCTCAGCCATCTCTGCCTGGGAGGTTCACCTATCTCCAGGGCTGCCCTGGTCCGCACTATCCAGGGAGGGAACGGACCGGCATACCGTCAGGTGGACCAGCTTATCGCCCTGGGAGTCCTGAAGGAAGATGAGCGCAAGGTCGTGGTGGACCCGGATTTCCCTTTGCTGGATGACCTGACCAACCTCCTGGGCCAGACCGACTACTTTGACGAACCCAGATTGGTGCTGGAGCGTCTGGAGGCGCTGTTCGGCACACGCTACTACCTCACCGGCTATCTGGCCGCGAGGCAGGCGGTGGTGGTCCCGGATCATGAGCAGGAAAGCGCCCTGGTGGCCCTGGTGGACTCCGGAACCCGGGACCGGACATTCCTGGAAGCCCTGGACCGAGCATCCATGACCCGGTTGGACTGGCTTGGGAGTGACCGGATACCCACCGACATCTCCCGGGGTGAGGTGCTGGGAGCCGAGGTCTGGCTCGCCTCGATAGAGCGGGGACTGGTGGATCATCTGGTCCATGAGGATAGTTCGGTCTACGCCGTGGCCTTGCAGACCTTGCAGAATCACATGGAAGAGACACTGGATTGGGAACGTTTGCTGAGTATCGCCAGTAGGAAGGGGGTCCTCGCCGAGTTCCTGACCCTGGCGGCCGAATTCAACCGTCTGTCCGACGGACCCCTGGTCGACACCGACCTCCTTGAAAAGGCTGGACCGGGACAGGAGCTTTCAACCGACCGTGAGAAAGACCTTCGCCAGGAGGCAGCCAGGGCTTACAACACCCTGATGGGAGGCTGAACCAGGACCCGGAAAGGAGCCTTTCAGTATGAGAAAGAAGAGTGACCCGGTGCGACTTGTGTTGACCGTAAAAGAGAAGGAAAACATCCTTGAGGCTGTACGGGTCTGGAAGCGTTCCCAGATGAGTCAGGAGGTATTTCGGGCCATACAGCAGGCCACTGGCATCCCAGCCCGCCTGGTGGAGGTGACATTCTGGCATATGGACACCCTGGCATTGCTGGAACAGGCCGATTGGCTGGTATTCAAAGGCGGCACCGCGGTCCAGAGCTACTTGCCGCCGAGTCTGCAACGGGCCTCCGTGGACCTGGATTTCAACTCCCGCATCGCCAACCCCGTGGCGGTCAGGCAGGCCATGGAAGAGCTCAATGAAAGGCTGGACCGAGAGGGGCTGGTCGTCGATATCAAGGGCCATCCCTTCGGGCGTTTCGAGTTCAAGGGTGAGGACCCAGGGAGTGGGGTACTCAACTACGCCCGCCGGATGCCCTCACGTTTCGGCGAGCACGAGCGAGTGGGCCAATACCTGCTGCAAGCCAAGAGCCTCAGGGTCCAGATAAACTACAGGCACGCCTGGTTACCCGCGATAGAGCCTGTGGTCCGTGAGCCTGCCTTCTTCATTCTGGAGCACCAGCGCCCTGACCGCGATGTCAGGGCCACCCACTCCAGTATCGAGGACCTGATCGTGGACAAGTTGCTGACCCTGACCAACGTGAGCCCTTTTGGTCGTCAGCGCTTCAAGGACCTCTACGACCTGGCCATGTTGCTGCGACTGGACCAGGGTGGCGGAGCCGAGCCTGGGCCTGCCAGCTCCCTTACCATCGACCTGCAAGCCGCTGCCGCCCCGCCCGCTGCCTCCTCGTCCGTCCCCACCGCCTCGCCTGCTCCCAACATGTCCACCGCCGGCCTGCCTGCCTGCCGCCTGCCGGCTGCCCCGCCTCCCATCCCAGCCGACCTACCTGCCCCGGGCCTGCCTGTCGAAGCCTGCCCGCCCCCTACGCTGAGCCTTCGCCGGGACCTGGTGCTAGATAAGCTGGACCTTGTGGCCCGCAAGGCCCGTGTCAGTTCCAGGGCCCTGCTGGAGGGCGCCCTGGAGACCATGGGAACCTTCACCGTCAACGCCCCCGAGGCCAGGGGCTTTGCCGCCATGACGGCCCGGGACGGGCGTCGTCTGGTGCGCGAGGACTGGGAGGGATTCTGTTTGGAGGCGAGGGGGAGGTTGGAGGAGTTGGTTGGGTGAGTTACTAATGAATTACTAATCACTACTAATTTAGTAGTTAACCTTAAATACTTACCAGTCACTAATGAATTACTAATCACTACTAATTTAGTAGTTAACCTTAAATACTTACCAGTTACTAATGAATTACTAATCACTACTAAATTGGTAGTTAACTTTTTATAGTAGTATGTATTAATTAAATTATGCGCCTCCCAAGGAAACCTCCGTCAATTGAGAAAGTGTTTGAAGCTTCAGTAGCAGAATTTGGTAAATACATTCACAGGGATGATGTTAGAGAATTCGTCATTCATGCAAATGATCGCTACCTTTATTGGGATCAGGTCATTTACCGACCAAAGCCAGAAGATATCAGCTATGAGCTTTTATGGGGATTGATAAAAACCTTTAGAGATTACGATAAAATCATTATCCGTGAAATCGAGGATTTTACATTTCATTACTCTCGAACTGACTACATTCTTCAGAAACTGCACGAATTTGATATGAATATGGGCGGTCAAATATCAGGATCTATTATTCCTGAAGATGATAAAGAGAAATATTTAATTAGTTCATTAATGGAAGAAGCAATTGCATCAAGCCAATTAGAGGGAGCCGCTACAACACGTGAAG
>CAYSUX010000103.1:0-9320 GCA_964434315.1 uncultured archaeon | reverse complement strand
CCCTCTTCCCTCTCTTCCTCAGCCGAATATACTCCCTCCACCCTGCCGATGTACTCCAATGCGTAGCGCAGGAGATTGTCGATAAAGATCCGGTAAAGGGTTGTTTTTTTCAGCGCTGTGGGTATCAGCAGATCGGTGGACTCTTTGAGAGCGCCGCCCACCGAGACCGTCAGCGCCCGCACCAGTCGCTCGGGCAGGGATGCGGTGTAGAGCAGGGTCGCCCCCGTGGCTCGACCGGCTTTGGTCAGTCCTTTGGTCGGTCGCGAACGAGGTTCACAGCTCATGGTTGGTTTTTGCGGTTTTCCACCCATGCTAGGGTATTGAAGCATCAGATACTAAAACCTATTTTTACAGCCTAGAAACAGGACGCACCGACGTGGGAATGTGTTTTTTCTACGATATATTAATATAGGACAACCCCTTTATTATTTTCTGGGTGGGATGCCCAATGATATACTCGCACTGTTTTTTGAACCAGTTCTATGCACCCTGGGGTGACCCTCTTGACCTCTAAGAACCAAGACTTGAAGAGAATGAGTATCAAGACGCTTCAGAGGGTGACAGCGTTCATTCTGGTTAGTCTGGCAGCCCTGATGACCGTAATGATCATGGCAATAGCGTCCAATGCCGATACACCCTGGCAGCCGATCTCTCAGGTTGAATTGGACTCACTCTCCCAAGATGTAGCTGTTGACGGTGAACTTGCCCTGGTCGCCAGTGGTAAGGCAGGGATCTACACGGTGGACATTTCCGAACCCGGGGCTCCCGTTATACTGGGTTCTTTGAACACCACTGACGCCTTGTCTGTGGACCTATCCGGGACGCTTGGTTTCGTCGCCGACCATCGTTCTGGTTTGCTGATATTGGACCTGATCGACCCTACCCAGCCAAGGGTTAGATCAGTTATACACCTGTCAGAGCCGGTCAATGATGTCGTCCTTCATGCATCATATTGCTATCTCGCGGCTGATAAGGCGGGACTGATCGTGATTGATATCTCGGATCTCGATGACCCCGAGATCGTATCCCGTCTGAAACTTGATGGCCCAGCCATGGATCTGGATGTTCAGGGTAAGGTGGCATTGTTGGCGATGGAACACAAAGGGCTGGCGATTGTGGATATATCTGACCCGTTGCAGCCACAGCTAAACGTTGTCTGGGATGATGGTAATTCAACCCTGAGAGTGATATTGAACGATGGATATGGATACATAGCTCAAGGCAGAGCCGGGTTGAAGATACTGGACCTTTCAGATCCTACACATCCAGAAACCATCAGTGAACTTCAGGTCGAGGATATTGTCATGGATATTGCTGGCTCAGGAAATTACCTCTACTTGGCTTTGTATCACTCGGGTCTTGGTCTGGTCCAGATCGCGAATATCGCTGAACCGACATGGTTGGCCTCTGTTGCGACCGATGGTTATGGACTGGCCCTGGCAGCCAAAGGTGATACCGTTTACCTGGCCAATGGTCCCGAAGGTTTACATTTGGCCCGGGCACTTCCCATTGCATTCATCGATTTTGTGGAACCCGATCCGGCGGTCCTTGGCGAACTGGTCGAATTGAAAGGCAAGGGCCTGGGTTGTTCCCATGTTAGTTCATATCGTTGGTTCTCTGATATTGATGGTCATCTGGGTGATCAGCCGATTCTCAAGATATCCAACCTCTCCCTCGGGCAACATTCCATCTCCTTCCAGGTCGCTGATTCCAGTGGCCACTGGTCCCTTCCCGCCACTGTTGACCTCATTGTAACCCTACGTCCCACAGCGACGATACACTCGATACCCTCTTGGATCCATGAGAATGGAGAATTGACAGCTCAGGGTGAAGGGTCGGATGATGGCCCTATTGCGGGCTATGAATGGCAACTAGCAGAACTTGGTGTTGTGTGTTGGGATAGTGAATGTGTTATCTATGATCTTGAACCTGGTAACTATACTGTGTTTTTCAGGGTTCAGGATATCGCCGGCCTTTGGTCAAACCCCGACAGCAGATCGTTTCATGTTAACCGCCTACCCACAGTCCAGATATTGGATGTGGATACAAGCCTGTCTGATGGCCTGTCAGCTACGGGTGATCCGATTACCCTATATGCAACTGGCACCGACGATGGACCCGATTCAGAGTTACTATTCCACTGGTCATCTGATATTCAGGGATATCTTGGTGCAGGCGCTTATCTGACCATAACTGATCTCGAGTCAGGATACCATCATATATACCTGCAAGGAGAAGACGGTCTTGGAGGGCTTTCCGATCCGGTGTCTACTTCGGTTGTGGTCTCTGCCCGACCTCTTGCCTCCATTGATATATCTCCTCCATCGGTTGTTGAGATCAATTCGCCATTGGAATTTCGAGGCAGTGGCATACCCGTACAGGAGGTTATCGGATATACCTGGGAATCGGATGTTGTGGGTCAGCTTTCGAATCTACCTGAATTTTCAATAACCTCTTTGCCGGCAGGCCAACATAACATCACGTTCAATACATATTCAGTAGCAGGCATCCCATCTTTGCCTGTTATCATATCGATATTCATCAATGAACCTCCAATGGCCGAAATATTACAGGTTGATCCAAATCCCACGTTTGCCGGTGAACCGATCAACCTGGTGGGTTTCGGTTGGGATGGTCAGGGAACAATTACCGCCCACCGCTGGCAACTCGAGGATCAGATCTTGGGATTGAAACCAAACCTCACGGTTGAATTCGGGCCCGGTCAATATGAGCTGTTCTATCAGGTCAGGGACAATCATGGATCCTGGTCTCAACCGATATCGGTTGTAATTGAAGTCTTCTCTCAGCTTGAAGAACAGGTGGTCCATGTGGCTCCAGGCCCTGCAGAGTTCGAGGATGGTTCATCCGAGTATCCTCTAACGGATCTCGGTGTAGCCCTCCAGGCAGCCCAATCTGGATGGACAGTGATCATCCATGGCGGTAGATATGCCGGGGCATGGGTCATAGACCGACCATTGACCCTTCAGGGCCTTGATGGAGCTACCCTCGTGGCAACCGGCAACTCGACAATCCTGACAATAACTGCCCCGGGAGTGAACATATCGGGTTTGACCTTTGAAGGTGGGGACACGGATCATGGGGTGGAGATACACTTGGGCGAAGGGATTCTCGAGGATCTATCATTTTCAGGTTTGTTAACTGGCTTGCGCAATAATGATGTTCTTCCATCCCTGGTCAGGGATATCACCTTTTCCGATAACCAGATCGGATGGCATATCTATGGGGTCAATGGTACTATTTCGGCTCAGGAACTTAATTTCAGGTCCAATGATGTGGGCTTGAAGGTAGAGAACTCTCCATCCATTGATATGACAATCCATGATAGTTGGATGGAAGGTAATCATATATGGGCCATTGAGAGCGAGGTTCCACTCGATATGAGGTCCAACTGGTGGGGTGATCCCACAGGACCACATGACCCTGAGGAGAATCCCGAAGGCCAGGGTGATCCCATCAGTCCCGGGTCCATTTATCGTCCCTGGAAATCTATGAAATCGATGCCTGCCGTTATCATCAGTTCCTTTGTTCGAGAAGAGATAGGCAATGGTCTGGTGAAATTCAGTTGGTTGACCGATAGGGAGGTCACAGCCGGTTTGATAGTAACTTCAGGTGGTATCATTAAGGAATATCCTGGAAATGGTAACATAACATGCTATCATGAGGTTTATGTCAGTGATCTTAATCCCTCGCTGCCCTTTGAAATCCAGGTCGTCGGGCAAGATGAAACCGGCTCGACCTTCAGTGGTGGGTACAAGATCTACCAGGCACCCTCGAAACAGGAATCCTCCCAGCCTTTCAAAGACAAGACCTTGATGATATGTCTCTTGCTATTCAGTATAATTCTGGTGATGGTACTTCATAAACATTCCAACAGATCGAGTTCAGAAGAACAAGACGGTGTGGAAATGATCCAGATGACCAATGAAGACCCTCGCGATACCAACAATTACACGGCCTCTTCTTCGACCTCCAGAGTACTGCCAATATGTGATATCGAGATGCAAAGTCTGATGGATGATAATGAATCAGATAGCAAGACCCGCCAAATGCCCAATGCCACTGCCTTTGAAAATGTAAGGAACGTTTTCGAGGATCTGGCCGCTATTAACAATGCCGGTTCAGACGAACAAACCTCTCATTGTGATATCCTGAACGATCTGATGGACCAATCCGACTCCGAACCGAATGTGGCCTCGGATATGGAAGTCAATGATAGGTCTGATGAACGGGCCGCCGAGCCGATGGAAGGGATAATGACCATCGACGAATGGGACGAGATCGAAACTGGGGATGTCACTGGAGATCGTCTGCCCGATGACCAGGATGCGTCAATTGACGCAGAGGAACTGAATGATGAGAACGGTATCGAAACTTGCGAAATATATGAACCAGTACAAGAATCAGTGAATGAATCGATGGAAGAACCCATCGATTGCCATATCGATGTTGAGGGAATCGAACCAAAGATCGTAGAAGTAATACCCATTCCCGAGCCGGCAATATCCCCTTTCAAAGGGATGAAGAACGAGGTCAGCACCGAGCAAGAGACACTGAAGATCGAGATAGTGGAAGAATCGGTACCCGATTCTGATGAGGAAGCGCCTGTCTGTATTGATGTTCATCAGAATGTCGTGGTCGATCCCGAGGTTGAGATAAGATCCAAAAACGGGAACGATCCAGAATCCAGTTCTTACAAGATACCAGATAAAGCATACCTGGATTTCGACAAAGCGGATTATATGATCTACACCAACGGTGATTATCCGCCCTTGGACCAGGGTGCCACCGATTTTGTCAACGGTTTGATCCAAATGAGTGAACAGGCTTCCATTGACCTTCCCGAGGCCGCTCAGGACCAGCCTGGAACCCGGATTACAAAAGACGACAGAACAAGCCAGAATCAAGATTTTTCAACCAACCGATTCGAGGTGGAACAATCCGCGCCTGTACCAATGCCTGACATGCTCGATCGCATCAAGAAACTCGGCGGCGAGATGTCGAAGTTAAGGTACCAGAAACCCCTATCCAGTCCCGATTCCAAGAATGGTCTCGCGCTCTCGCTAAAGAGAACCGAGGATGAAAAGACCCTGAAGCATCACGCCGAGAAACTGGCCAGAGGCAAGACGCAAGATGATGTCCCGAAGAGGATATCGGTGGTTGAACCTGAGGTCCTCAAGGCAGAAACCAGAATTGAGGATTTCATACCCCGTAAGATCCAGAGATCTCAATCAATAACTGATCCTGAAAACGGTTCGACAGAACCAACTTTGGACAAAGTTCCATCTGAAGATCCAACACCTTCCCGATCCCATCAAGACGTGGAGGAGTCCCAACCCCCGAGCAAGGGTGAATCACCAACGGAGAGTTTTCTATAGGTATTCTTAATCAGAGATCCCGTGAAGACCGGGAAAATGAAGCTCCAGGTTTCCGGTGATCGATCCCGACGACTTGTGCCATTGTTCATGGTATCAAGCGATATCCTAACTCTGACGATATGATAACCATATTGACGGATAAATGATAACTGGAGATCAAATCAAATATCATCGACCTAGTGGAAACTGGAATGGAACGAAAACAAGGATCAAGGATTCCAAATAAGAGTGATGAAACATGACCAAGCGCCCTAGATATCCGAACCAAAAAAATTGCCCCCAACCACTACAGATCGAACCAGGTTGATACCGAAGTGATAAGCGAGATGGAGGTGGTTGGGTACCTCCAGGATCAGGACATCGGCTCGTTTACCGACCGTCAGACTCCCCCTGTCCTTCAGACCAAGGGAGTGGGCCGGATTCAATGTCGCAGCCACAATGGCCTCGGCCGGTGTCATCTTCATCTTGAAGACACCCAACTGGATCGCCAAGAACATGGACTCACAATAGCAATTGGGGTTCAGATCGGTTGCCAGAGCCACAGGCAGGCCCTCTGTTATCATGGTTCGCGCCTGTGGATGAAGTTCTAGGAAGAGAACGAAAGGAGTGCCGGGCAACAGAACCCCCACGGTACCGGCTTCACGCATAGCCCTGATGCTCTCTATGCCCGAATATTCCAGATGATCCGCCGAAGCTGCACCCAGTTCGGCAGCCAATCGGCTCCCGCCCGAATCGGCCAGCTCATCGGCATGGATCCGCACACCAAGGCCATGATCCAGGCCTGCCTGGAGCACACGCCTGGATTCCGATACGGTATAGACTCCCTGTTCGCAGAAAACATCGCAGAAGACGGCAAGGCCATCCCTGGCGAGCTGTGGTATCATCTCATCGATGACCAGGTCCAGGTATGCCGAGCGTTCGGTCTCTGGTGGCAGAGCGTGAGCTCCCAGGAATGTGGGTACCAGCTCGATCGGCTGCTCGGGATCCTCGTTGAGGGCCTTGATGGCCCTTAGCTGACGAAGCTCTGTCTCCACCTCCAGGCCATAACCCGATTTGGCCTCGACCGTTGTTGTGCCATGGGCCAGCATTGAGCTCAGACGTTTGCCAGCCTGCGTTACCAACTGGTCAAGGGAGGCAGCCCTGGTCTGTTCGACCGTCGACAGGATCCCTCCACCGCTGGCCAGGATCTCGCTGTAGCTCTTACCCTCCAACTTCCATTGCAGCTCATGCTCCCTGGAACCGGCGAAGGGCAGATGGGTATGGCAATCCACAAAGCCAGGCATCACGACCTTGCCGCCGGCGTCTACGATCCTGTCAGCCTGCCAGCTAGCTTTGAGCTTCGCGCTCGAACCGACGGCGACTATTCTGTTCCCGCTGATGGCCAACCCGCCATTTTGGATGATACCCAGTTCGCCCTGGGCCTTCCCGCCCTTGGCATGGCCCGGATCGGGTATGGTCAGCAACTCGCTGGCATTCAGGATCATGAGATCGCAATGGTCCATGGACGGCCATTCCCCAACCCATTAATAACATCCCCGGCCTTCCGCTGGTCGAGAACGATATGCTGCCTATCAGCTATTTTCGCGATTCGCCCCGGTTGATCTTCGATGATCTGGAGAAGCGGAGTCTACCGACCGAGTTGGCCCAGACGGTAATGGATTCCGACCAGCAATGGCGCAAGCTCATCGATGAGGGCAATCACCTTCGGGCCGAGCGTAACCGACTCTCCCGGGAGGTGGGTCAGGCCTACAAGGACCAGGACCTTGAGGCGGCCGAGGCCGGGAAGGCCCGGGTGGCCACCATCAAACAGCGATTGCCAGAGCTGGAGAATGAGACCCGGGAAGCCCTCGCGGTCCGTGACAAGGCGCGTATGCGCGTCCCCAATCTCCTACACGAATCCGTGCCCGTCGGTACCGACGAGGAGGGGAACCAGGTCGTACGCCTTGTCGGCTCCCGGCCCGGCTTCCATTTCAAGCCTCGCTCCCATAACGAGCTGTCCGAACTGGTGGGCGGAGTGGACCTGGAGCGAGGAGCCAAGGTCGCCGGCGCGCGCTTCTATTTCCTTACCGGTGATCTGGCGCGAATGGACCTTGCCCTGCAGATGTACGCCATCGACCAACTGTCCCAGGCAGGCTATCCCCTGATAATCCCACCCTATGTCATGAATCGGGAGGCTTACGAGGGCGTGGTCTCGCTGGACGATTTCGAGGATGTAATGTACAAGGTCGAGGACCAGGACCTCTATCTTATCGCCACTGCCGAGCATCCCCTTATCGCCAGGTTCAAGGACGAGATAATCGAGCCCGCGATGCTTCCTATCAAATGCTGTGGCCTGTCCACCAACTTTCGCAAGGAGGCCGGGGCTCACGGGCTCAGCGACCGGGGTCTATGGCGGGTCCGCCAGTTCAACAAGATAGAGCAGGTGGTCATCTGTGAACCCGAACAGTCATGGGAGTTCCATGAGGAGCTGCTGGCCAATGCCGAGACCCTGTTCAAAGGTCTGGGATTGCCCTATCGGGTGGTCAATATCTGCACTGGTGACATAGGCGCCATCGCCGCCAAGAAGTATGACATCGAGGCCTGGATGCCCCACACCGGGGAGTACAAGGAGGTGGTCAGCGCCTCCAACTGCACATCCTATCAGGCGGTTCGGCTCAACCTGCGCTACCGGGGCAAGGGCGAGGTGGGCAATCCCCATCCCCATACCCTCAACTCGACTGCCATCGCCACCAGCAGGACCCTTTGCGCCATTCTGGAGAACTTTCAGGAGACCGATGGCGGTGTGGTCATACCCGAGGTGCTAGGACCCTGGATGGGGGGCCTGGAGCGGTTGGAGCCATTATCATAACGCAGTCGGTGTCGCTAGATACTGTCCCGGCATCATATCGTCCAATGGTCAAACCTGTGACTCGTGCGGTACCTCGGGTGAAGCCGAGGTCTGAGGCCATTACTGGCCACTCTTTTCGGCCCCGGGAGCTTAAGAAGCTACGCCTCCTTGGCTTGACCCATGTCCTGTCTCCTGAAGGTCGATGGTCTCGGCTTCACAGCCCCGGATGGCACCACCTTGCTTCAGGACATATCATTTGCCCTACACCAGGACGAGACCCTGGCGGTTGTGGGGCCTTCGGGCAGCGGCAAGACCACCCTGTTGCGCTGCCTCAACCGACTGACCGAACCCACCACCGGCCTCCTGAGACTCCATGAACAGGACTACAACGACATTCCAGTGACCGAGTTGCGCCGCAGGATCGGCATGGTCTTTCAGTTACCGGTGCTCTTCCCAGGCACGGTGGCTGACAATGCCGCCTATGGGCCCGGATTGCGTGATGACGAGGAAGGGAAGCTCCGGGCGCTCAAGGCCCTGGAGGCCGTGGGCCTGGCCGACCGGGCGGACCAGCGGGCCGAGACCCTCTCGGTGGGGCAAGCCCAGCGGCTCTGCCTGGCCCGGGCCCTGGCCAACGACCCCGAGGTCCTGCTTCTGGACGAACCGACAGCCTCCCTGGACCGGGAGATGGCCGGGGTCATGGAGGAACTTCTACTCAGGCTGCGTCGGGATTGGGGCCTGGCCTGGGTTATCGTTTCCCACGATGAGGCCCAGGGTCTCAGATTGGCCGACCGGGCTATTCGATTGAAGGATGGCGCGGTCGTGGCTGAAGGACCCGCCTCGCAGGTCCTGAGGGTCGCCAGCCCCGACGGGGGAAGCCGATCGAGCATCGCAAGTTCGAAGAACGCCAAAGGTGCAAAAATGAAAACAGGAGAGGTACCGGGAGGTTCCGGGCAATGATCCCCGAGGCGTGGTGGGCGGCGGGACTCTGGAACCTGGTGGTGACCCTGGCCCTGGCGCTCGCGGTAATCTTCCTGGTCCGTTGGCGCAAACTGAAGGTGGAGCGGGAGGTGACCGTGCGCGGTGTGAGAGCCACGGTC
>CAYSUX010000102.1:0-9387 GCA_964434315.1 uncultured archaeon | reverse complement strand
ATGATCAACCAAACAGACGAAAAGAGCACACCGACCCGACAGCCCCGGAACATTCTCCTGGTGGAAGACGACCCCGACCATGCCGAGCTGACCATGATGGCCCTTCGTGACTCGCAGATGCTAGATATCATCACCTGTTCCGACGCCGAGGAGGCCCTGGAGTATCTGTATCACACCGGGAAGGAGGTCCAGGGCGGCGACGACGCTCCGCGACCCAACCTCATACTGCTGGATCTGAAATTGCCGGGCAAGAACGGCATCGAGATGTTGCGAATAATCAAGGGTGACTCCGAACTGGCATCCATCCCGGTCTGCATGCTCACCACCTCCGAGAACATCGACGATATCGATCAGTGCTATGCCGCCGGCGCCAATTCCTATGTCAGCAAGCCGGTGCGTTTCCCGGAGTTCCAACGCAAGATCCGGAGCATCAGCCGCTTCTGGCTGTCGGTAAATGAAGCGCCTTTCCCCAGTGAGGTGGCGATCCCATGACGGAGATCCTGGATGGAAAGCTCAAGGGAATCATATTGATCATCGATGACAGTGAATCGGAGCGGGAACTGATAAACGAATACCTGACCTCGGTCCATTCGGGATTGAAGATCCTCCAGGCTCCCAACGGGCCCACGGCCCTGCAGACGATGAGCCACAACGAGGTCGACCTAGTGGTCCTCGATTATCGCCTGCCCGTGGTCGACGGCATCGAGGTGCTCAAGCACCTGGTGGCCGATTACAAGGCCCCGGTCATCATGGTGACCGGCATGGGCTCCCAGGAGGTGGCGGTCGAGGCGTTGCGTATCGGCGCCGTTGAGTACATCACCAAGTCCGTGGGTTACCACAAGGGCCTTCCCCTGCTGGTCGAGCGCCATCTGCGCCGTATCATCGAGGAGAAGAAACAGAACATGCTGGAGGCCCAGTACGAGGTCCTTGTGGAGAACTCCCTGGACCCCATCTTCCAGCTCAGGGGCAACCATTTCATCTACATCAACCGGGCCTTCGAGCAGCTCTTCGGTTACTCCCGGAAGGGGATCATCGACACCTCGTTCTCCAGCTCCAATCTGCTGACCGAGGAGTCGATACAGTTGATGGAACAACGCCAGGAAGCCCTGGAGAGGGGAGAGGAACCACCCAACCTCTTCACCTTCACCGGGATCGCCCAGAGCGGCGACAAGGTGGAGCTGGAGACCAATGTGAGCTACCTGCTCCAGCCCGACGGCTCCTATCTGACCCAGGGTGTCCTGCGCCGGGTCGTCGATCGCGCCCCGATGGCACAGGAGTCGGTACGCCTTAGCGAAGGAGGGCTCGAGAAGGCCGACTGGGATGAGCTGGCCCTGGCCCTCAACAATCATCTGGCCTATGTCAACTGCAATGTCTCCAACATAGAGGAGGCCCTGGAGCTGGGATTGCAACTGACCGACGGGGTCCACAACCTGTTGGGAGCTACCGATGAGGAGGCCTTCCAGGTTTCCGTGTCCCGGCTGAAGCCCCTGCTGGAAGAGAGTGATGCCGTGTTCAAGCATGTTACCGGCGAGATCAAGTCCATCAAACAGGGCCTGAACCGGGTCGCCACCGCCATACGGGATCCCCGGGGTTCGATAAACACCTCCGAGGTCAACCGGTACCCTTGTGAGAGCATGGCGAACCAGGGCGCGCTCTATTCCACGACCCGAGGGAGATGAAACCGGTTAAAGATGAACTCGGTTAAAGATGAACTCGGTTAAAGATGAACCCGGTTAAGCTAAGATATCGAAGATGATAAGCTCGACAATTGGTTTATAATGCCTGACCCATTCCCAAGGCCCATGGGGTCGGCCCAATCCTCTGACGATACGGATGAGGATGGGCTCTCGATATCCATCGATCGATTGAGAAATCCCTTCGGCACAGGGTTATTGCCCCGGATCGGCTGGTTATTGCCGGTCATCGGTTGGGTGGTCTACGCCCTGGTGGTGTTCCAGAGCAGTGTCCAGGCCGTCCTCGATGGTGATCCGGTTGACTGGTATTTCATCCTGTACTATCTGGTCGTGGGCAATGGCATCGTACTCATCATGTGCATCATCCTGACCGTCATCGGCATGAGTCTGCAATGGCAATGGGAGGATCACAACCGGAGCATCAGGCTTCAGGAACGATACGAGAAGCTTGTCAAGACCGCCCCCGACGCCATCCTGGCGGTGAACGACGAGGGACTGTGCCAGGTGGCCAACGGCTCGCTGGTCAAGCTCCTGGGTCTGAACATGGACGAGATCGAGGCCGAGGATGTCGTGGGTCGCCCCCTTTCCGAGCTTATCGGTGTCGATGCCTCCGATGCCCTGGCCAAGGCCGCCGGGAAGCTGGATGACGAGAGCAAGGCCATCTACAACCTGGAATTGGACCTGGTGACCGCCGAGGGAAAGGTGCCGGTACTGGCCTCCCTGGCCCTGACCGGTGAGGGAGAGACCACCCTGCAGTTCAAGGATATGCGGGAGTACGAGGAGACCCAGTCCCTGCTGAGGCTCTTTCACAACGCCTTCATGCACTCCAACGACGCCATAATCTTCACCGACTCCAAGGCCCGCATCCTGGAGGTCAACCAGGCCTTTACCAGCCTCTATGGCTACAGCCGTCAGGAGGTCATCGGGCACAATCCCCGTATAGTACGCTCGGACCGGACACCCAAACAGACCTACGAACAGTTGTGGAAGTCCCTCACCAGGCAGGGCTTCTGGACCGGCCGTCTGATCAACCAGACCAAGGACGGCACCATCATTCACATCATGCTCTCGATCACGGCCCTGACCGATGATGGCGGCAATCTGCAGGGCTATCTGGGTTTCGCCGTGAACCTGACCCACCAGAAGATCCTGGAAGAGGAGATGGAGGAGGCCCGGTTCCGCTACCGGAACCTGGTCGAGAACTCCACCGATCTCATCTTCACCCTGGACACCGGGTTGAACCTGACATTCGCCAATTCCCAGTTCAAGGAGCAGTTGGGCCATGATCCCGAATCATTGCCGGGCACAGATTTCCTGAAGCTCATTCCTCCCGACCAGCGCCGTTGGCTGGCCGAAGCCCTGCGCCATGGCCTGGAGCACCATGAAGAGGTCGGGAATGTGCTGAACCTGGAGCTCTCCATCCGGGCCGCGGACCGGAGCCTTCGCCATTACATCGTTTCGGGGGCCATCATCTTCAACGAGATGGAGGAGGTGATCGGGGTGGGAGCCATGGGTCGCAACATCACCCGGGAGAACGAGCTGACCGAGAGGTTGGCCGAATCCGAGGCCCGCCACCGTATGCTGCTCGAGCATATGCAGGAGATGGTCTACCAGGTGAACCCCCTGGGCCTGCTCACCTTTGTCAATCCCGCGTTCATCAGGTTCTTCGGTTTCAAGACCGAGGAAGCCGCGCTGGGCACCTCCATCGTCAAGCTTCACTCCAATTCGGTGGACTGGGAGACGCTGTTGAGGCAGCTCCACAAGGAGAAGGCGGTGCAGGACCACCAACTATCCATGACCTGTCTCGACGGAACCCCGGTGGTCATCTCCAGCCACTCCCAGGTCATCCTCGACGACGAGGGGGAGTTCATCGGCGTGGAGGGCTCTATGCGGGACGTGACCGACAAGATAGCCCTGGAGCGAAAGGCCCGTGAGTTCGCCCATTTCGCCCTGCTCAATCCCGCCCCGGTGCTGCGCCTGGACATTGGAGGGATCATCGAACTGGCCAACCCCGGCGCCCGGAAGTTGTTCAGCAAGGAGATCGAGGGTCAGGCCTGGTCGGACATCTTCAACGATTCGCCGGATCCGGTCAAGCTCCTTTCCACCGAGGTCAGCGATACCGGCCTGTTCACCTGGGAGACTCCGGTGGGGGCCCATTATTACCATTTCACTTTCCTCTCGAAGTCCAACGAGGGCAAGATCTATGTCTACGGCCTGGATCTGACCGAGAGGCGGAGCCTGGAGCGGGAGCGGGAGGAGCTACTGAAGCTCGCCCAGAGTAACAACGAGGCCCTGGAGGAGAAGGTGGCCCGCCGGACCGAGAACCTGGTCCAATCCGAGAAGATGGCGGCCCTGGGTCAACTGGTGGCCGGCGTGGCCCACGAGATCAACAATCCCCTGGGCTTCCTGAAGGCCAACCTCTCCAATTTCTCCGAGTACTTCGAGGAGTTACAGGGCTTCAGGGAGGCCCTGGTCAAGCTCCCGATGCCCGAGGAGATGGCAAAGGAGTTGCAGTACTACGGCAAGGTCATCGAACATGGCCGCAACGAATCCCTGGCCTGCCAGGAGGGTGTGGAGCGGATCGCCTCCATCACCCGCTCCCTGAGGCTCTTTGCCCATCCCAAGGAAGAGCGGCTGGCCCCCTCGGATCTCAACGAGGGGCTCAAACACACCCTGGTACTGCTCAGACCCAGCCTCCAGAACATCGAAGTGAAGCTGGACCTGAAACCCCTGCCACCGGTGGTCTGCAATCCGGGTCAGATCAACCAGGTGGTCATGAACCTGCTCACCAACGCCATCCAGGCCCTGAAGGGTGAGGGTTCGCTGGAGGTGCGCACCTGGTGCGAGGGTAAAATGGTCTATCTCGATGTCGAGGACTGTGGGCCGGGTATCGATCCCAAGGACCTCTCCAACATATTCGTGCCTTTCTTCACCACCAAGCCCGAGGGCACGGGACTGGGTCTGGCCATCAGCTACCGGCTGGTCAAGGAGCACCAGGGTGAGCTGGAGGTGGATACAAAAGTGGGCCGGGGCACCCGGATGCGACTGATCTTGCCCATCAACGGCCCGGTGCCGGATCACAGACCCGATGAGAAGCTGCTGGCTAAAGGCTAATTAGGTACCCTGGTCATCGGCCCCCATGAGCCACCGTGATGAACTGCTGGATGACGAGCTCGTTGCCCGCAAGTTGCGCCGCCTGGCCGGTTGGACCCTTCACGACACCATCATCATGCGGGGCTACAACTTCGATAGCTTTTCTCGCGCCATCGCCTATGTCATGAAGGTGGCCGGCCTGGCCGAATCGGCCGGCCATTACCCGGACATGGACATCCGGGGCAACCGGGTTATCATCTCCCTGACCACCCCCGAGCTGGGAGGTCTGACCCAGGCTGATTTTCTGCTGGCCCGTGAGTGCGAGAAGGCCGCCCAGGAGTGATGACTCCCTGGCGGGTTAGGGATATGCGGGTTCGGGTCGTGACCCGGAGTCCCCGCCCCCGGTCCGCTGGAGCGGTTCCTCGTTTCGTCATGATCCGAATCGATCAGTCAGTCAGTCAATCAGTCAGAGGGTATCCACATTGCGAAGCTTTTCCCTGACCAGCTTCTCGGAGTCATAGACCCTCTTTTTCCCATCGCCTCTCCAGGCTGGCAGGTTCCTCAGGTCCCTCACCAGGCGCCGCAGGCCCGAGAAGTCGATGCTGGCACCCTGGTCTGTACCCCAGAGCGCCCGGTCGATGGTTATGTGCCTCTCGATGATGCCGGCACCCAGGGTCGCCGCCACGAGGCTGGGTGAGATGCCCTGTTCGTGGCCGCTGTAACCGATAACGGTATCGGGATAGAGCTCCTTCAGGGTCAGGATGTAATCGAGGTTCAACTCGTCATGGGCGGCAGGATAGGTCGAGTTGCAATGCAACAGGGCCACCGGGCAGCCGGCCAGGATATCCATGGCCTTTCCTATCTGTTCCTGGGAGCTCATGCCGGTGGAAAGGATGACCGGCTTGTTCATCATCTTCAATCTCTCCAGCAGTTCCCGGTCGGTGAGCAGCGCCGAGGGAACCTTGTGGAACGGTACATCGTAACCTTCGATGAACTCCAGGCTGGGCAGGTCCCAGGGGGAGGTGGTCCACAGGATACCCTGCTTCTTGCAGTAGTCATCGATCTCGTCATACTCCCGGGTGCCGAACTCGATCCTCTTCTTGTAATCGAGGTAGGTCATCTCACCCCACGGGGTATCGCGGATGCGGTCCCGGACCCGTTCCGGCACCGATAGCTCGGGGGTTCGCTTCTGGAACTTCACAGCATCGACGCCACAGAAGACCGCCATATCGATGATCTTCCTGGCCAGTTCCATCGAGCCGTTGTGATTGATCCCGATCTCACCGATGAAGAAGATATCGGACCCCTCATCGATCACCCTGTCACCAATTGTTAATCTCATCTGATATCTCCTATCAGCATCTCGCAGACCTGGCGAATGAAACCATGGCCCCCGCACCGGTCGAAGACGATATCAGAGTATCGTTTGATGACCGGCATCGCGTTGGCCGGGCAGCATCCCAGGCCGGCGATCTTGATCAATTCCAGGTCCTGGACATCGTCACCGCAAAAACATATCTGGTCGTCCGCAAGGCCATTTTCGGTTTTGATCCTCTCATATACCGACAACTTGTCCCTGATGCCGGTATGGACCTGTTCGATGCCCAGTTTGGAACATCGGTGCTCGATGGTCCTTGACCCTTCAGCGGAGATGACGGCCACCGATATCCCCCTTTCCTGAAGGAGCTGCAGGCCCTTGCCATCCAATCTTGAGCACCTGATACTCTCGTTGCCGGCCTCATCCAGGTACACCGCTCCATCGGTGAAGATACCGTCGAAGTCCAGCACCAGCATCTTGATTTGACCGGCCTCCAGCCCGCTCTCCCGGGATAGCGCCGCGGCCAGGCGGGGCATGTAATGGTCGATGAGGTCCAGGTCCCCGGGTTCGTCGATCTCGGATGACCGCCAGCCGGGCATGACATACATGGCTATCTTGCCACCCAGTCGGTTTCGATGCTTTCTGAAGGTCCCGACCCGGGTAAGGTAGATGGAGCCATTCTCTATGAACTCCCACTCTTTGTCCTGGCGTCGTGGTCGCTCCAGATATCGGTAGTTGATGGGTTCCTTGGTCCTGCCGGACCAGAGAAAGTGGCTGTTCTCGAAGACCGAGAGCAAGGAGTCGGCCTGTTCGGCCTCCATCAGTTCGATGGCCCCGGTGAGATCCCCGGCGGTCCGCAGGGGCGAGGTGGGCTGGAGCAACATCACGGCGTCGGGAAGATAGCCTTCATCCTTCTCGAGGGTATCCAGGGCATGCTCCACGGCCGATTCGGTGGAGCTGGTGTCAACGGCGAGTTCGGCCGGTCGCGTGAAGGGCACCTCGGCCCCGAATTCCCGGGCCACCCCGGCGATCTCGGGATCGTCGGTGGTAACGACGGTACGGTCGATCAACTCGCAGGCCAGGGAACGTTTTATGGAATGGGCGATGAGCGGTAACCCACCGCATATCTTCAGATTCTTGCCGGGAATGCCTTTCGAACCGCCCCGGGCCGGTATCAAGCTGAGAATTCTCATTATTGGAGCACCCGAACTTTGAACTTATTAAAGGCTTTATTCCAGTGTGGATACCAGACCAGATCAGAGGGTATGTCGGGCCTGCCGAGCCGTTCGTCCAGGATGGCCTTGACCAGTTCCCCGGGTGTGGTGAACTTGTGGCCCAGTGTATCGGGAACCAGGTCGTTGTCCAGCAGGAAGAGCCGTTTGTCGCCAAACTTCAGGGCCTCGAACAGGGCTGTGGAGAAGTAACCGACGATAACGCCGCACATGGCGATCAACTCGTGGATATCCCTGTCGGCCTCGACGATGATGTTCCTGACTCCCAGTAATGAGCCGTACCGTTCGGTGAAGGGGACCTCCCCGGGATGGAGCTTGAAATGGATGGTCCGTTCCGGGAACCCCCGGTTCAGGGCCAGGGCCACTTCCACCATCCTTTCAGTGACGTAACCCTGGGATATGATGAGGATGGAGGTGGGTTCGGATATGATCTTATTTCGAACTCGATCCGCCAGGCGATTGAGATGGGGATAGCCCATCACATGGGTCCTGGCAGGGGTTCTGATGCCCCTTGACCAGAACTTGCCGAAGAGCAGCAGATGGTCCGGCAGGTAGCCCCGGCAGGGGTGGTTCGGGTCGTCCAGGCAGGCTCTTGGATAGTTATAGGCCACATGCTCGCTCGAGATGTATCCATGCTGGACTTCGACCACCTGAAAGCCATGGTCATGGAGCAGACGGGTGATGATGCCATACCATTTCATGTACGAGGCGGAGTGAACAAAGGCGACCCTGGAAGATCTGTCAAGGTCGATGAGTCGGGTCAGGGCTTCCCGGTTCAGGGCCCATCTCAGATGCATCCGGGTGATATCGATGATCCAGTCCCTGGCATCCTCCAGGTCGAAGTTATCAACGATGGAGTCCACAAAGGTCGTTACCTGCCTTTCCTGGTCTGTCTCAAGACCCCTTAGCCTGGCCCACAGGCGCATGAGGTACTGCAAGGTGTCATCCAGGATCATGTTACCCTTTCGCACCAGGGGCTCGAATTCCCTGTCCAGGCAGCCTTTCTCGTAGATGGCAGGCCTCTCGAAGGACCGGTAATAAACATCATACAGGCGATTGCGGCTTCCAGGGCTTTGATCATCCCTGACCCTGACCGTCGCCGGAGTGAAGAATAGCGCGTCACGCTTTTGGTTCCCGGGAATCGCAATGCTTTGCAGAGCCCGAAGGTGTTGTACCATCTGCCGGGGCAGGGACGGACCGGGTCGGGAGGTGGCCCGGGCGGCACTGAAGCCCCTTTCCCGTTTTACCCGTTCTTCCAGCACCGAGGTCCTGACCAGCGCCCACGGGTGGACCCCATCCACCTGAAAATCCCATGGTCCTGAAGCCTCTTCGATATCGAGCAATGACTCCAGAAGCCCCATCCGATCACCTGCTCTTCCCGGGCTTCGGTCATGGGGATGTGGGGAGGTCAAGGTAGGGGATGGGAAGCGCACCGTCTATCAGCCCGGGAGCAGACTTTAAGCTTGCCGTCAATAGCGGCCTGTGGCTCGTGTCGGCATCATCTGCGATAGGGAGTTCCTCCAGCCCTTCGACCAGAGGGTCTTCAAGGAGGCCCGAACCCTGCGTCAGGCGGGTCACGAAGTGGATATCCTGACGCCCGATGCCGATGCCGATCCGGATGCCGGAACCAGGGAGCTGGATGGCCTGACGGTCCGCTGTGTGAGCAAAGCGGGTCCCTTTGGGGCCACCGCCCTGCGTCTGATACGATTGGCCCTGAAGGGCGATTACGATATTTTCCATTGCCACGAGCTGGACCCCTTGGTCTACAGCCTGCTGCTGCGACCCTTGCGACGAAAGCCGGTGGTCTGGGATTGTCACGAGTATTACATACCCATGGTCCGGGGCCTCAGGGGGCCGCTGGCCGCGACCCTGACCGGACTGGCCCTGTCGGTGGCCGTCCCCGGCGCCGGGGGTCGGGTGACCGTGGACCGGCTGCTCGAGTGGCGGCTGAGTCGCTGGGGTCCGACCATCGTGTTGCCCAACTACCCCAGAGCCGCCGACTTCCCGCCCCGGGTCAGGGAGCCATACGACGGACCGCCACGACTGCTCT
>CAYSUX010000101.1:0-9474 GCA_964434315.1 uncultured archaeon | reverse complement strand
ATGGGCTTCATCTTCCAGTTCTTCAATCTCCTTCCGGTGCTCACGGCAGTGGAGAACGTGGAGCTGCCGTTGCTCGTAGGCGGTGTCAAACCGGTCAAGGCCCGCGAGCAGGCGCTGGACATGCTGGACATGGTGGGCCTGGTCGAGCATGCCGATCACAAACCGGCCGAGCTTTCCGGTGGCCAGCAACAGAGGGTCACCATCGCCCGCTGCCTGGTCAACGAGCCGGCCATCATATGGGCCGACGAGCCCACCGGAAACCTGGACACCAAGAACTCCGAGGAGATCATAGACCTGCTGGTGGAACTCAACCGCAAGAACCAACAAACCTTCATAGTGGTGACCCACGACCCGAAAGTGGGCGAGCGGATGGGCCGAATCGTTTGGATGGAATCGGGGGAGATCCTCGATGATGGCCAAACTGAGAAGTCCGGGCGACTCAAGGAGAATATCGCCACCATCGTCAAGGAGAACCACGACGGAGCGGCAAAAGATATCGTATCCTAGGAGGAAGCCCCATGGGAATCACAAATTTCCTGCTCATCATCGTTCTGGGCATCCTGGGCCTCATCGCGTTCCAGGGGTACCGGATGCGGATCATCGCCAAGATGGGTCTGCGCAATGTATTGCGGCGGCGTGGCAACACGCTGATAGTGGTTCTGGGCCTCATGATCGGGACCGCCATCATCTCCGGTTCCCTGGTCGTGGGGGATACCCTGGAGAACATGTTCACCAAGTCGGTCTACGATAGTTACGACGAGACCGACGAGACCGTCTACTCCATCAACCTCAACTTCACCTACGAATTCATTCCCTACAGCGAGTACGAGAACCTATCCGACCACATCGCCAACGACCCCTCCCTGTCGAGCAAGGTCGTGGGCCTATCCCCGGAGATCTACTATCAGGTCTCGGTCTTCGATATCGATAGCCAGCTCTCGGAACCCAGCGTCGCCCTCATCGCCTTCGACTACGCGGAGAGCCCCGAGTTCGGCAAGCTGGACCCCGACCACGGACCCGACGCCACCGGGGCCGAACTGGCGGCCAACGAGGTCTATGTGAACGAATGGCTGGCCGACGAGATCGACATAGCGGCCGGTCATCGGCTGATCCTCTTCTTCAAAGAGAACCAGAGCCGGGAGTTCATCGTCAGAGATGTGGTGGCCAACGAGGGCCGGGCCAACTTTGGCTGGAACCCGGGTGGTGGTGGTGGCGGCATGAATATCATCATGACCCTGGAGCAGTCCCAGCAACTGCTCAACCGGACCGGGATGATCAATTTCATCAAACTCACCAACAAGGGGGATGTCAGGGATGGGATGGAACATTCCGAGGCGGTGGCCGAGGAGCTGACCCCCTTTCTGGTCGAGCGGCCCCTGCCCCTGTCGGTGGAGACCGGCAAGCAGGACGGTGTCGAGATGGCCGAGAGTGGTAGCAAAGGCCTCGAGACCCTGTTCATGGCCCTGGGGGGCTTCTCGATAATCGCCGGGGTCATGCTCATCATCAACATCTTCGTCATGCTGGCCGAGGAGCGCAAGGGTGAGATGGGCATCGCCCGGGCGGTGGGCATGAAGCAGAAGCACCTCATGTACATGTTCCTCTTCGAGGGCACGGCCTACTCGTTCATCGCCTCCCTGGTGGGCACCTTCGCAGGCCTGGGCGTGGCCTGGGTCATCATCCTGGCCTTCGGCTCCATATTTGGCGGCTTCAATTCCCTGCAGTTCTTCACCTTCACCGGCGAGAGCCTGGTGATGGCCTTCGTGGGCGGCATGTTCATCACCATGGGCACCATCATCTTCGCCTCCCGCAAGGTGAGCAAGCTCAACATCATCCGGGCCATCCGCAACATCCCCGAGCCCCGCTACTCCCGCCACGAGATAACCCGGCTGGACAGTTCGGTATCGGCCTTCAGGCGGTACAAGACGCTCTTCATGGATGTATTGCAACGCCAGTACGAGGTGGTGATGATAGCGATAGGGGCCTTCCTGATGCTGGCGGCCTTTGTGGATATCGGCATCTTCTACGACAAGGCCTGGGCCGGCTACGTGGGCCTCAGCATCCTGATCTACGGCATCGGCCTGCTGCTGCGACGGTATGTCCCCGATGAAAAGGCCTTCACCGCCGCCGGCCTGGTCGTGCTCCTGCTCTGGAGCTATCCCTACGATCTGTACGAGCAGGTCCTGGGCATCGAGCTGGACGGGATCATGGACATGGAGATGTGGTTCTTCGATGGGGTCTTCATGGTCAGTGCCGCCCTCATGGTGATAATGTACAACAGCGAGCGGATCCTGGGGGGGTTGCTTTGGATCTTCGGCCGTTTCGAATCCCTATCGGCGATCTTCAAGACAGCCATCTCCTACCCCATGGCCAGTCGTTTCCGCACCGGGATGACCTTGGCCATGTTCTCGCTGATAATCTTCACCATCACCTCCCTGGGCATGATGATGGGACTCATCAACGGCAACATCGACGCCATCACCGAGGAGAACTCGGGGGGCTTCGACATGGTGACCTTCGGCAACCCCGCGGTCCCCATGGAGGACATCGAGGGCCAGATCGCCGCCAACGCCAACCTGTCCAACGGCGATTACGACAACATCGTGCCCCTTTACACCGCCTACGCCTTCATGTATCCGGTGGCCGGCGGGCCCGACCAGCAGGAGGTTGACGAGAGGATCGCGGACAACATGACGCGGCCCTTTCCCGGATTCCAGGAGAACGCCACCCAGTACAATCTCATCGGTTGCTCCCAGAGGTTCTTTGCCACCAGCGACTACCAGCTGGATAGCTGGGACGAGGCCGAGTACCCCGACTACCATGATGTCTGGGCCGCCCTGGCCGCCAACGCCTCCCTGGCCGTGGCTGACATCACCATCCAGGCCCTCACCCAGGAGCACATGGGGCCCGAGTACGAGAAGGCCTTCGAGGTGTCTATTGGCGATTACGTGGTGATCCGCGACGCGGCAAACCACTCCCGGACCGTGAAGATAGTGGGCTTCACCAAGCAGATGATCCTCACCGGCATCTTCGTGCGCTCCGAGGTGGTGACCGAGCCATCGGGCTTCGACACCCGCACCTCTTACATCACCCTGATGACCTTTGCCGACGGGACCTCCGACGACCGGCAGGACCGGCTGGCCAAGGAGCTGGAGCGGGAGTTCCTGCCCTACGGCATGCGGACCTTCATCATCAAGCACGAGATCGAGGACCAGCTGGAGATGCTCACCAACTTCTTCTACCTGCTGCAGGCCTTCCTGGGCCTGGGGCTCATCGTGGGCATCGCCGGCCTGGGGGTCATCACCATCCGGGCGGTGGCGGAACGCAGGCAGCAGATAGGCATGCTGAGGGCCATAGGCTTCAAGGAGCGGATGATCTGGAAGAGCTTCCTCATCGAGACCTCGTACATCGCCCTGCTGGGCATCATCATCGGGGTCATCCTGGGCATCATCCTGGGCGTCCGCTTCTGGCTGGAGCCTGAGGCCGAGTTCGTGGGCGACTTTGTCATCCCCTGGAACATGATCATCCCGGTATCGCTCATCGCCTACCTCTTCACCTTCATCTGCACGGTGGGTCCGGCCAAGGCCGCCTCCAAGGTGCCGCCCGCCGAGGCCTTGCGGTACGTCGGTTAGGCCGTGTGACATGCGACTGTGAACCTCCGTATTCATTCATTCATCCTTCCATTCCATCACCACAGAGGCTTTAGCGCCGCAGCCCATACCCGGTTTCAAGGAGACCCACCAATGCCCTACGACGAAGGACTGGCCGAGCGCATCCGTGAGATGCTGGGCGACCGCCCCGCCCTGACCGAGAAGAGGATGTTCGGCGGCCTGTGCCTGCTCATCAACGGCAACATGGTCTGCGGCATCACCGGCGAGGACCTGATGGTGCGGGTGGGCCCCGAGGGCTACGATGAGGCCCTGGCCGAGATCTACGCCCGGCCCATGGACTTCACAGGCAAGCCGATGAGGGGATTCGTCTATGTGAGCCCCGAGGGACTGGAGGCCGACGGGGAGCTGGAACGATGGGTGGCCCGGGGCGTGGAGTTCGCCGAGGGGCTGCCTGGGAAGTGATGAGGAAGGGAGTGAAGCGAAGTGAAAGAAAGTGATTGATACAATATCATGGGTTTCATCGAGGGCGTCCACAATCGCAAGAGGTCTTATTCGGACCCGGGATACAGCACAAGTCACCAATGGAGTTTGATCTGAACGGGAGGTGGGATCAAGTATCGAGACCTTGGATGGTGGTATCGGAGCCTACACATTCGCTGATATCGTTCTGGAACTGGCCGTGGTCAACGAACATCATGAGTTGTCACGGCACAGATGCCGCGATTCACCTCTTACTTCTACCCGACCAAACCCTCGATATCCCTGATCCTCAATTCCTCCAGCGAGGCCACCACCAGATCGGCCCCGGCCTCCTCCAGCCTGGCCACCGGCCGTGTAGTGGTGACACCGACGCAGGCCATACCGGCGGCTTTGGCGGCCCGGACACCGACACCGGCGTCCTCGACGACCAGACAGCGGGCGGGCGGCAGGCCCAGGCGGGCGGCCGCGGCCAGGAAGACCTCGGGGTCGGGCTTGCCCCTGGTCACGTCGGCGCCGCAGACCCGGTGCTCGGTCGGGAAGTAGGAGGCCAGACCTATCCGCTCCAGGACCACACCGAGGTTCTCGGGCGGGGTGGAGCTGCCGATGGCCACCCGGATGCCGACCTCGGTCAGGCTTGCCACCAGCTCCCTGGCTCCCGGCAACGGCTCCAGGCGGTCGATGGCTATCTGCCGAAACAGCTCTTCCTTGCGATTGGCATGGCGAGCGATCTCCCTGTCTGTCAACCGGCGGTGGAAAAGAGGCGGGATTATCGATTCGTTACGGGACCCGAATGTGGCCGAGAACCACTCGCCGGAGAGGTCGGCCAGGTCCACCTCATCCACTTCCCGGCCCCATGACAGCCATGATTCGTAATGGAATTTCGAGGAGTCGACCAGGACGCCGTCCAGATCGAAGATGACGCCGTACGAGGTCCTATCTTTTTGGTTCAAGGCAGGCATGGCTCCTTTTGGGACTTCTTTTGGGTAAGTTGGCAACTTGGGCGGGCATGGAAACCTGGCCAGGCATTTGGGTGCTGGCAGGCATGGATACTTGGTCGCATTTCTTGCTGGCAGGCATTGGTTGGGTGCTGGTAGGCATGGCGGATATTTGTTGGGTGCCGGCAGGCATGATCACTTGATCGGTCATAGCCATTTTTAGGCATTTGCGATTTAAATACCAATCGTCATGAGATGCCTACTCGGAATGTTTCTCTATCAGTTTGGCGAGATAGCTGTAGGAGGCATGGTGGATGGGTCCTTCCACTATCTTTTTGTCCTTTATCATGTACATGGACGGATAGCTGTTGGCTCCGTATTCGGTCATCAGGTCCCTGCTCTTGTCGAAGAGGTAGGGCCACTGGCTGCCATGGTCGTACTGGAAATCGCGAAGGCTCTCGATGGAGTCGGTCACCACTCCGCCCTCTGTCTGCATATGATAGCCACCGATACTGAACATCCCTGTCAGGTTGTCGGTGTAGTTGGCATAGATGTCCGAGTAGACCGGAGCCATCTCCTTGCAATGACCGCATTCGGTATGGAAGAACTCGATGATGGTCAGGCCTTCATTGTAGTAGTCGTCTGAGTTGTAGAGCATCCCGCTGTCCACTGCCGCCATCTCCCATTCCGGGGCCTCTTTTAGTGGGGCCTCGTAGATGACAACGAAATAGTAGATGATGATCAGAAGGAACACTATCAGCACTGCCGGTATGGTCAGCTTGGCGCTCTTCTGGAAATTGTCCCGGCGGGCCTCCATCTTTATCCTGGTCATGGCTAGCTGAGCCTCATCCGATATGCTGCCATCGGGATGGACCCGCTCCATGTGTTCATCCAGGTTCTCTGGTTTCAGGCGGGCTCCACAGATCTTGCAGGGGGTTCGCTGGGTTCTTCCTGATATGGTATTGCGACCGGACGATCTCGGGTTGGCCATGAGTATCTCCAAGGTTCGCGTTGAACGCGTTCTGATGATTCCAAAAATCTTTCGGGTTATTTAGCTTTACGCCAGTATCCAGTATGCTGGGGTACGGCAGTACGGCCAGTACGGACAGTACAGCCAGTACGACCAACGGCTCGGGGTTCCCGGCGATACTGGGGTCGGGTCCGTCAATCCACCGGCTTCAGGGTCGTCGAGCTCAGCACCGGGTAACCGGCATCCTCGGCCCAGGCCTTCAGTTGCCGGTGATTGGGTTTGGATAGCCCCTTGCGATGAAAGTATACCGCTTTGTCCCCCGGTTTCCGGTCCGCCCCCGGTGTTCGCTCCCAGGCCATCCTGATCAGCCGCCCTTGCTCTTCCAGTTCCTTGCCCTTCAGGGCATAGGCCGGTACCATGTGGCCGAAGGCGGCCTGCAACTGTCTGCCCACGTCGGTGAACCGGGGCGCGTAATGGCCTCCGCCCACTCCGATGACCACCGGTCCGCCGGCTTCCCTGGTTTGCAGCAGGGCCCGGGCGATGGCCGTTGCCGGCTCGGGACGGGGCCACTGGCTCTCGTCTGAGCCTATCTCGATATAGAAGGCCGGCGTGTTCAGCTCAGGACCGTGATGGGTCACCTCGAAACTGACGCCATGCTCCAATCCGGCTGCCTCGGACTCCCGGGTCAGGGCCCGCAGGGCTCCTGTCGTCCAGCGGGGAGCCGAGATAGAGAGTCTTTCCGGGGCGCCTCCGTAATCGGCGGTTCCATAATTGCCGGTGGGGTGAAGGGTCAGGGTCGGTTTTCCCGAGGCCGCAGTATGGCGGGACAGGACGCAGATGAGCTCTGGTTCTTCCAATCCCGCTTCGGTTATCTTCTCTTCCAGCAGTTCGGCATAGAGATGCCGCTCTTGCAGGGTTATCAATTGGACCTTGCCGGGCCTGGCAAGTAGCTTGTCATCGCCATCGTCAATGAATCGATGGTCTACCAGTTCAAGGACCGGTGCCCCATCGAAGTGACCGACCTTATTCCATTTTGCGATATCATGAAGCCGGGCTGCGATGTTCCGCGAGGCGGGATCGGGGATCGAAGCGACAAGGTAACGCATGGTTCGTTGTTCCTGTGGGGAATGGGGAGTGGCCCAAAGTCTAGAGATGTTCGTCTATCTTCTCTGACAGTTCCTCGAAGGAGATAAAGGATGTATGTTTGAAAACGATCTCGTTGTTCTTGATCAGGACGAAGGAAGGATAGGCGTTGAACTTGTAATCGTAGATCAGTTCCCTACCATCATCCATCAGGTGGGGCCAGTCACTACCGTGTTGGGCCTTGAAATTCCCAAGGGTTGAGTGTGTGTCCTGGTGGTTGTTCAGCACATAACCGCCGATGGTGAACATGTTCAATTGCGAGCCGTACTTGGCGTGTATCGGATTGAGCTCATCGGGCATGTCTTTGCATGTACCGCACTCGGTGTGCATGAACTCCACCAGGGTGAGGCCCTTGTTGTAGTGATCCTTGGAGTCGTGGACCTGTCCGGTGGTATCCTTCAGTCGCCAGGGCGGGGGACCCATGTAGCGGTCGAGCTGGGAGTACATCTCGTCCCGGGTGATGGCTCCTTCATGGCGAAAGACCACCTTGTCGTTCTTGATCAAAGCCATTGCCGGGAACTGTTTAAAATCATATTTACCCATCAGGTCGTGTCGAATGTCGAACAGGAAAGGCCACCAGTTACCATGTTCTTGCCTGAAATCGTGAAGGATCTCCATATCGTCCCAGTTCTCAAGCAGTTTGTACCCTCCGATGGTGAACATCTTGGTGAGTTTTTCCTCGTTTTCCGGGTGTTTATCGAAGTTGAAGTAATTGTCATAGACATCGAACATGGCGGCGGCCATCTCCTGGCTGGTGTTCGAGTCGGTGTGGATGAACTGGATCAGGGTCAGCTTGTTGGTCTTGTAGTAATCGTCGGAATCGTAGACGACACCGTTGTGGGATTCCAGCTTCCAGTCCGGTGCACCGGTCTTGGGCGGCTCATGCACGAAGGCCAGGTAATAGACGCCCCCGACCAGCAGGGCCGCCACCAGCAACGGTAACGCCTTGCGCATGGCATTCCTGATATTGTTACGCCGGGCGGCCATCTTCCGTGACAGCAGGGCCCGTTTCGCCTCTTCGGTATTCGACCCTTTGGGATGGACCCGTTCCATGTGAGAATCCAGGTTCTCGGGTTTCAGCCGGGCCCCGCAGACCGTGCACTCGATCTTGACGGCCCTACCAGGTGCCCTTGAGCCTTTCCTGGCTCCTATCATCCCGCCTTTCGGGTCTCGGTTACCTTTCTTTGATGGTCCTCGATCCTTGGCTTTTCCGGGTCGTTTCTGATATACCATTGGATCACTGTTTGTCCTTGGGACCGGATTTTCGCACCCGCTTGCCCTTTGCAGGCCTGGCCTCGCGTTCCTCGGCCTCGAAGAAATGCTCACTCTTTCTAGCTTCTCGACGTTCAAGTAGTTTCACATTGAACAACCAGTCCAGGTAATCGCTGTAGACCATCAGGGATAGGACCGTAGTGCCGATGATGAGGATGAAACCGACGAAGCAGAAAGGGCATATCTCATGGATAACGAAGAGCTCCAGGTAGGTGAGATAGAGGCTGAAAGCCAGGCCCACCACCGAGAAACCGGTTATCAGCGCCCGATGGTACCGGGTTCGGACCCGATCCATGAAGAGAAAGCGGTCCAAGGCCAGACCCAGAATAAGAATGAAACCCAGGAGGCCCACCCAGGCCACCGGAAAGATCCCCAGCACCTTGTTGAACCGATCGTCCCCGATGACCTCGCCACAATCGAGTCCGGGCAGGTTACGGGTGGAGCATCCACCGCCCTGTTCCACTATATCATGCAGGTAACTCAGGTAGGTGGCATCCACCACCCCCACCAGAGCCATAACGACGATCAGGATCAGGGCAGTATCCTCGGTGAAGAGCTTCTGCATCGCCATTACCAATTGGCCCGCCGGTATAATAGTTGTGTCATAGGACGGACATAGGACCTCAACGGGACTCGATCCAAACAATGGCCGAATATGATCCAAACCAAACAATGGCCGAATATGTTACAGAAAGTGTACACGTACACCCCGCGTTTAAATACCTTCACTACGACGATCCTCCACGAAGGACCTGGCAGGTACCTTCCCAGACCATCTATGATTTCCGGAGGCGAAAATATGCCCGACAACCGATTCCGTGCCTTACCCATAACCCCCGGCCCCCGCCGCCCACAAGGACCCCGTCCTTTCGCGCCCTGGGCCTCGTTTCTCATGACTGTCGTGCTGGTAGCGACAACCCTGGCTGCCGCGTTGCCTTTAGCAGGCCTCACCCTTGTTGGTGATGCGGCGGCCGACCAGCCCGATTATCTGGTCGATATCAACACCGACCAGTCCGAGGGCAAGACCCTTGAAGGTGTCCCGTTCAACTACACCCTGAAGGTCACC
>CAYSUX010000100.1:0-9513 GCA_964434315.1 uncultured archaeon | reverse complement strand
TTTTTTTCAATTCTTTCCTTTAACAACACCACTTTTTTTCCCGGGCATCACACCTCACGCTCTCGTTACCTCGGCCTTACCCTAGTGTAGGTAGGCTCCGAGAATTTCCCGATTCCCGGGTTCAATGGCCCGGGAAGGCACATTCCGGTCCGGACAGTTGAAAAAGTAGGAATGGAAAGGTCGATGAAATGAAGGAATATGACGTCATACTATGCCCAGGAGCCTACTCCATCAGCCTCCCGGTCCCAACTGGACGCTCACCGGGCGACTCAGGCCGGGGGCGATGCCATGCGGTTCCGTTCCATTCCATGATCGGCCCATGGGTTTGAGCCCGCTGATGATAAGAGGGGTCCGGGAAACCGATTGGTTAAATAGAGGTTGGTTGGCACACCGAGAGGGTGGTTGCCCGGACCTGGCGATCAGCGGACCGTCCACGATGATCCCCGAGGTTCAAGCAGCCTGAAAGGATTAGGTTGGCACACCGTGGGAGTGGCTGCTCGAGCAGAACGGGTTCTTGATCGTCTCGGGGACGGCCCTGATGATAATGAGTGATCGTTGGATGTATGTATGGATGTGTGGATGTGTGGATGTAGGTGGATCCGGACAGCCAGCGTGATCTAAATCGCACGGCACACCAGAGAATATGGCTGTCCGGACCCTTTGAGCTTCCTCCTTCGGTCCTCCAAGAAGGGGAAGTGTCATCGTGACCGTGATACACAGGGGGATAGAGGGCGATTCGGCAACCCCTCTCTACCCCCGGGGGGTGTAAGTCGTGCGAATGCGTACCGGCCGCTGTTTCAACAGCGGCTCAGAGCAGGGACGGTCGGTTTGACCTATTCAACCTGAACCGTACCTGCTCAGCTTCATCTGTTCTTTGGGGTTCTTCGATTACCACTCCAGGAAACAACTGTTCCCGCAGAGCAGGGCCGGGCCCTCGTAGCCGCCGTTCCAGCCGGTATTGATACCCCGGTTCCAACCCAGGTTGATACCCTCGTTGATACCGGTGTTGGTGCCGGCGTTGAAACCGGAGTTGTCACCCGAGTTGTAGTCCAGGTTGGTGCCGGTGTTGGTGCCGTGGTTGACACCTGTATTGGTACCACTGTTGTACCAGGTGTTCAGGCCTGAGTTGTCACCCGAGTTGTAACCGCTGTTCCAGCCCGTGTTGGTACCATCGTTGTACCCGGTGTTGACACCGGTGTTGACGCCATTGTTGACCGCGGGGTCGTAAGGCGGGGGGCTGGGGCAGTCGCTGCCGCAATCCTCGGGGGGAGCGGGCTCGCAGGGGTCGATGCACTCCGACGGTATCGGGGCGGGGATCACGATGGGTCCACAGGGATCCGGGCAGGGGTCCTCGGGCACAGGCTCGGGTTCCGGTTCGGGTACCGGTTCCGGGGTAGGTTCGCAGGGGTCGACACATCCCGGGGGCTGGATGATCACTATCGGATAACATGGGCCGATGCAATCAGGCTGCTGGTTCCCGCAACCGTCGTCGTCATCATCACCGCAATCGTTGTCATGACCTCCGTTGCCATATCCATGGCCTATTCCATAGCCCTTTCCGTGGTGCTTGTAGAGCTTGAACTCGATGGTGAGCTTGCCTTCCTTCTTGGTGGATTTGCCAAAGACGGTTATCTCCAGGTCGTTGAGGTCCTCCAGCCACACCGTGGCCTTTGGATTCTTGTGCTTCTTGAAGTCTTTTCCACTGAAGATCGTGTCACCATTGAGCTTGATAATGGCGCTTGAGACATATTTTGACTTGATTTTTACCTTGTAAAAAGCTGATTCGGCCTCAAATTCGACATAATAACATTCCGGTTCACATGGATTGCTGTAAAATGGGCCGAGTTCTATTGTTTTTGAGTGTTTTGATCCCTTGAATTGGTGATCATGGCCGCCGCTGGAACACCCTGCTCCGAAAAGGACCAGGATAAGGACCAACAGCCAGGCTGATAGCCGGCTGGCTCGTTGTTTATTTCTGGTGTGCGCGTGGGTTGGCATGGCAAACGCCTCCTCTGGTACCCACTTCTTGTCCTAACTCCTAATAAAGACTTCTGTCACATAACTCCTGAGCCAGGGCCTCCCGTCATTGTGGAGGAAACCACGAGGAGAGCGACGGGAGGCAGTGAATGATCCGGGTATGAAGGCGCTGGAGAGCGTGCCGAAGGTTCAGTGGATGGTTCTACCAGGTCCAGACGATGTCGGCCAGGTTGAAGCGGTTGTTACCATCGCCGATGTTGACCTGGTTGATGTTGGTGCAACCGCCGGGTCCGCATATCGAATTGGTGGCAGTGGCGATGTTGCCCCGGTCGTCACCGTTACCCATGTTGAGCTGGTTGATGATGGTGCTACCGCCGCCTCCGCCGGAGTGGTCGACGTCGGCGATATTGTCGCGATCATTGCCGTCACCGATGTTGGCCTGATTGACGACCGTTGGGGTCCCCGGATGCCACCAGGCACCGCCATTGCCGTCCACCATGGCGATATTGTCGCGATCATTGCCATCACCGATGTTGGCCTGGTTGATGGTCGTGGAAGGGCCGCATCCCCAGCCCGAGCAGGGGTCGGGCAGACCACAGGTCGTACAGGGGTCGGGTTGGGGTACAGGGACCGGCACAGGAACCGGTTCACAACAGGGTACCGGTACAGGTACGGGAGCAGGTTCACAGCAGGGAACCGGGACCGGCACGGGAACCGGCTCACATGGAGCGCAGCAGGGATCACAGGTCGGTGGTGGCGCGCACGGTGGGGTACAGGGTGGTGGTGTCGGTTCCGGCTCGGGGACCGGCGGCATGGGTGTAGGGAACATGATGGGGATGAACTTCACCCAGATCCCGCACCCGGGTCCGTTGTCCCACACGTTGATCTTGAGTGTGTTGTGAGTCATCAGGGTCACAATGGCATTCATCTCGGTGGGATGTCCCGGGAACGATCCGGAGCCGAAGACGACCTCGCCGTTCAAGGTTATCTTGGCGTTACCGGCTCCCTGGGCTATCACCATGATGGCGTAAACCCCGGGCGGGGCCAGGAAATGGTGGGTGAACACCTTGTAAGGACACCCGGCGCATTGAAATGGGCCAAAGGTCAGGTTCGGACCGGTGCTGGAGGTCTGGGGTGGCCCTCCATAGGTCACTCCCGCACCGGAGATCACCAGCAAAAGGACCAAGGCCCAGGCTGGTAGGATCCTGAAAAGTCGATATTTACTCTTGTTTTGATTACGCATGGCACGCCCTCCTCGGGCAGGTTCCAGTTTGTATAATCATTAATAAAACTTGTGACGTTGGCTTTCCTTGAAATAACGAAAAAATGCAGGAACACAATATGTTCGGACAGCCCCGATAAAACAAAAACAAAAAAAAAGAAAAAACGTCGATGGTTCAGGCCTTTCCATGACCGACCATCGATGTTCATAGCATGGGGAAGAGGGCGGCGAACCGCCCTCTTTCGGGGTGATCCCACGCAGTCAGGTCAACTGTTGACCGTCTTGGTTCTTCTACCAGGACCAGGTAGCGAAAGCCGCGTTGTCGCGGTTATTGCCGGTACCGTAGTTCTCCTGGTCGATGTCTATCTTGCCTTTGGTGTTGCCACCGTACCAGTACCAGCCGCCGTAGCCGCCGCCGTTCTCGATATCGGCGTAGGCGACATTGTCGCGGGTGTTACCGTTTCCGTAGTTCTCCTGGTCGATGGTGATCCTGGCGCCACCGTAGCGCTGGTTGCCGTAATCGATGTCGGCATCGGCGAAATTGGTGCGGTTGTAACCGTTACCGTAGTTCTCCTGGTCGATGTCGATGGTAGCTCTGTAGCCACAGGGATTTCCGCAGGCGGGATAGTAGTAGGACGGACCCCACATACATCCGGAGCCCAGCACAACCAACAGGCCGACAAGGGCCCAGGCTGGCAGGGTTTTGGCGATTCGTGATGTTTTAGAACGCATGGCATTACCCTCCTAAGGGTATCCACTGTTTTTTTCAGATAGTATTTAAATCAAGTGCAACATACCTTCCGTTCCTTTAAATAAAAGCGAAAAACCAGGCGAATAATCAACTACAAGAGGTCGCCGACCCGGCCTTCCCGCCCAAGTCGGGCATTATATGGGGTATAACGTGTAGCATGTTAGCATATAGCGTGTAACATGTAGCAAACAGCAAATAGCAAATAACTATCGCAGGGGTGAGCTGAGCAATCCCTGTATCTCCAGTTGGAGTCCTTCACGACCCTGCCATCGCTCCCGGCGCAGGGTGAAGGCGAGCCCGATGGCCTGTCCGGGTCGCAGGACCCGATACCAGGAGCCCATGTTCCAGCCCACGGCCTTCAAACGACGGCGTCCCGCGACGACCTCGAGTCGCAGATGGTTGTCGGCCTGCCCCATGGTCGATGCCCGGTCAACCTTCGCCGAGGCCAGGCCCAGCACCGGCCTGGGATTCCCGTTTCCAAAGGGGGCGAAGGGCTCCAGTCGATCGATAAGGCCCACGACCAGTTCGTCCGGCTCCACCAGACTGTCCACATCGAGTCGGGGGGCGAAATCATCGGTTTCCTGCCATTCCAGACCCAGTTCATGTAACCTCCGGGTGAGCGGTTCCAAATTCCCGGGCTCCAGGCTCAGACCGGCGGCAGCCGGATGGCCGCCATGGGAGAGCAGAAGGTCGTCACAACGGTCCAGGGCCTTGCCGATGTCGAAGCCCGGTGGCGAGCGGGCAGAACCCGAGAGCCGTCCATTGAGCAGCGTCAGCGCCACCGAGGGGCGATGATAGCTCTCGCTGAGACGCCCGGCCACCAGTCCGGCGACCCCGGGATGAAATGAGGGATGATGCACCACCAGAACCGACCGGTCCGGCCCCCGATCCACCATGGTCAGGGCCAGGGCTGTGTTGTCCTGGGTTATCCTGCGCCGCTCCAGGTTTATCTGCTCCAGCCTCTCGATGATGGTCCGACATTCGCTCTCCTGCTGGCTCTGTAGCAGTCTCACGGCGATGTCGGCGGCCTCGATACGTCCGGCGGCGTTGAGCCTGTGTGCCAGCTCGAAACCCACAGACCGGGTGTCCACGAACCCGGTCCGGGTGTTGTCCACCATCTGTCGCAGACCCGGCCTTAGGGTCCGGTTCAGGTGCTGCAGACCCACCTTCACCAGGGCCCGATTCTCGTCGACCAGCGGCGAGACATCGGCGATGGTCCCCAGGGCCGTCAGTTCCAGCTCTGCCGGTTCCGGAGGCTCCACCCGACCATTTGGATTTCGAACGGCTCCCAGGGCCTGGGAGAGCTTGAGGGCCACACCCACGCCGGATATGCCACCAAAGGGGTAGCCGGACCCGGGAAGGTTGGGGTCGATGAGCGCCAGCGCCCCTGGAAGTTCGGGGCCCGCAGGGTGGTGGTCGGTGACGATAAGGTCGATATCGAGCTCCCTGGCCCTTTTAGCGCCCTCCAGGGCCGTGACGCCGTTGTCCACGGTGACTATCACGCCCGCTCCCATCTCGGCCGCCTGTTCCACTCCCGTTGGATCAAGTCCGTAGCCCGAGGTCTGGCGATGGGGCATGATGTATCCGGTTCTACCGCCCATTCGCTCCAGGGCCTCCTGGACCAGAACCGTGGCCGTCACCCCGTCCACGTCGTAATCACCGAAGATGACGATGAGCTCCCGCCATCGCATGGCCCAATCGAGGCGTTCCACAGCCTTCTCCATATCCGGCAGTTTGAACGGGGAATGACAGTCCCGCTCCACATCGGGGTCGAAGTAGCGCTCCCGTTGCCCGGCCGTGAGCATACCACGCTGGGTCAGCAGGGCCTCCTCCAGGGATATGTCAACCTCGGTGTTGGCTATCTGCCATTCCGGTTCCAAAAGGAGGTCGGCCATGGGGTTCTACTCCGGGGCAGGCGTTGTTACATCACATACGCCGGGGTCAATAGGAGGTCTGGTGTATTTTGGTGTATGTATGGTCACGATGGAGCTTGCTCGTACCATATCCCTCGATCATCGGTCACTGGTTCTTCCACTGCCGCAGGGGCGCGCTGTTGGCGCAGTTGGGACAGGAATAGCTGGTCAACCGGTTCTCGCACTCCCCGCAGGCTTTGCCATACAGACTGGAACTACCGCATTCGGGGCAGATGACCGTGAAATGCTCGCAGGCCGGACACCAACCGAAGGTCGTCAGGGTCTCACACGACGGACAGGCCCTCTGCTCCAGTCGGGAAGCGGCCTGACAGTGGAGGCATTCGGTCAACTGCTTTGCCAACCGCCGGGGCAGGCCTCCGGTACCGGGGCGCAACAGGGGTTCGGCCTCGCTCACCGGCTCGACCTCCCTGATAAAGTATCGGCCCAGGCTCTGCTGGGGGATGTAGAGCAGGGCCACAGCCGACCCGAAGGCGACCATGTCCGTGACGATGTACAGTACAAGGGGATCGATGGTGAAGTTCCAGAATTCGCGCTCCAGGTACCACAGCGACCAGAAGTAGAAGGTGGCCATGGTGGTGATGATGAACAGAGGCAGGATGAAATTCCAGATCCCCAGGGTGAAGGTCTCGGGGTCTATCTCGGGATTGGTCCGAATGAGCCTGGTCCTGTCGGTGTAGACCGATAGCCAGACCTGGATCATCAGCAATATGCCGATGCCCATCAATATGAGTCCCACGATCCACCAGAGCATCCCCTGGTCGAAGCCCACGGTCAGGAAAATGGCGGAAAGGCCCGAGGCCACATAGGCGCCGATGACGAGAATGCCGTTGGGAAACCACACATCCTCCACCGCCTCCACGAAGAGGAATAAGGCTGCCAATCCCAGGCCGATCCAGGCGATGGTGGAGACCCAGACCATGTCGAGGTCCACCAGGGGCAGGTGCTGTTCGGGCCCGGTCTGCCAGGTGCCGGCGATCATCGATCCCAGGAAGGCCGCTCCGGCCATGATGATCAGGATCATGTCTGTCTGCTTTTCGTCAAAGGGCAGATAGGTTCGCAGGAGCGCCATGAAGGACCCCCCAGTCCCACCAACCACTTAAAACTTTATCAGTGAAGTCAGCACCCTCTCGTCACCAGCACTCGCTCCTCGCCGACACCACTAGTCGCCGCCTGAAACAGCCTTACCATTGACAATGTCCCACCCGAGATCAAGGACGCTGGTGAAACGGGTGAAGACCTCGGCCAAGATCAAGTGGTCCTGGAAGAGCCCCAAGGTCAGACACTGCTGGTCGCGTATAACCGCCGATGTGTGGGACCCCGCCGGTATCGAGAGCGTAACCCTGACGGTGATCGACCACCACCGCAGCGTGACCCTCACCGAACCCAGTTGGAGCGGCCGGAAGAACAGTTATGACAAGTACATGGAAACGCCAGGATGACAATCTTTATATCTTTGAACCGGCCTCAATTTCATAATCTATGAACACTGGGGCTTGCTTTGGCGCCAAACTGTTGATAAGTCGGAAAAATACTTGGCGGATTCTCTTCCCCATGATCCTAGGGGCCTTGGCAGTCTTACTGCTGTTACTCACCAACCAACCAGCACAGGCCGATGCACCCGGAGTAGAGCTGACCTTAATAGGCGACTATGACACCTCAGGCTACGCCAGGGACGTGGCGTTGTCCGGTGACCACGCATATGTCACCGCTCATGATATGGTGGTGGTGGTGGATGTGCGTGACCCAACGAACCTAACATACGTTGGTGAGTACAACACCTCGGGCTTGCCCTACAGCGTGGCGGTGTCAGGCGACTACTTGTATGTCGCCGATATGTTGGAGGGGCTGGTGGTGGTGGACATAAGTGACCCCACCGACCCGACATATGCAGGTAATTACAACACCTCGGGCTACGCCGTGGATGTGGCGTTGTCCGGTGACCACGCATATGTCGCCGTCAAGGATGTCGGGCTGGTGGTGGTGGACGTGAGCGACCCAACGGATCCGACATATACGGGCGAATACAATACCTCAGGCTGGGCCAGGGGTGTGGCGTTGTCAGACGGCTACGCGTATATCGCTCAAGCCCATGAGGGGTTAGTGGTGGTGGATGTGAGTAATCCCACAGACCAAACATACGTGGGCGACTACAACACTTTGGGCTACGCCAGGGACGTGGCGTTGTCCGGTGACTACGCATATGTCGCCGACGACTGGAACGGGCTTGTTGTAGTGGATGTGAGCGACCCAACAGACCCGACATACGCAGGTGGTTATGACATCTTGAGGTATGCCTGGGGCGTGGCATTGTCCGGTGACTACGCATATGTGACCGATTACGGTGATGGGCTGCTGGTGGAGGAGATCAACTTTCGCCCGATAGCGACCATCGATAATATCTCGCCTTCGATTGCTATCGAGGGTGAGAGCATCAGCTTTTCAGGCTCCGGTTTGGATACCGACGGTACTGTCCAGCTCTATCAATGGGAATCCGATCTTGATGGTTTTCTCAGTAGCTCGACATCCTTTTCCATTGCTTCTCTTTCGCTCGGCGACCACATTATTTCCTTCCGGGTTCAGGACAATGAAGGAGCTTGGTCCGATTGGATAGTCGCTAAAGACACAGTGGAGGTTCTTCCGCCGATCTGGCAACGCCCGTGGTTCATCTGGGGTAGTTTGTTCTTGATGCTGACAATAGTATTCATCGCAGTCTATCTCCATCATCGCTGGCCGCAGATGAAGAACCGCACGCGATGAAGCAAAGCGGATGAAGGCCCGGAAGATGACCAGAGCCCAACAGCTTGAGGTCGATCGTCGAGCCGGGCGAGAATGACGGTTTGCCGCGCAGCAACGCCAGATGGGGAAGAAACACAATCAGTAAGAAGTAAGAACAACAGCAGTTAGCCGAAGAACGCAAACGGTTGGAAGCTGAAGAAAAAGCCAAGGCGACTGCCTCGGCCCCGGCCGAATCCCTGGCCGGCCTCTCGGCCCTCAATTAACGGAAGGTCGCTATTGTCTACAAGGTTTAACTTGAGAACACGCCCCTCTTATCCTATCTGTGAGGTGAAGGTCCCCTACTACGATGAACACTTTTTTAGTATCGACAGTTTGATGAGGCCCACAGTCTTCTGCTCACGTGGTGAGGCAAAGACAGTAGCGACTAAGGTCAGGGCAGCTGATTGAAAATGTCACCGTTGTGTTTTTTTTTTTCCATAGTATTGAGCAGACGATGACAACGATAGCGGCTTTTGGGTCGTCGTCGAAGGTTGACCACCATTCAGGACCCTGGCTCGATCATGATCTGATCACGAGCCTCTTCACGGGTTTCATCCAATCCTTTTGCCTCTTACTTTACTTCAGACTATACACTTCAGACTGTGTATCGATATCGGCTTCGGTTTCGGTATCAGGTTCATCCCCGGACCGGTCATCCTGGTCACCGCCACCGTCGACATCGACGCCATCGACGCCACCGTCGACATCGGCGTTACAGAGCGCGGTTAGCGGGTCGGGGTCGTCCCCGGGTGCCGGTTCGGATGCCGGTTCAAAGGCCTCGGATCTGCGCGCTGCCAGCGTGGAGCGGCCCCACAATACACCCACAAGACCCAGAATGCCCAGAAGGGTCGCCA
>CAYSUX010000099.1:0-9540 GCA_964434315.1 uncultured archaeon | reverse complement strand
CGGACCAGGCTCCCTCGTTGTCCTTGACCCGAAACGATATGTTGTGGTCGCCCACCGAAAGGTCGCTGACGGTCGCGTTGGCCTCTTTGCTGAACTCACCCTCCAGGTCGGAGACCCATGAATAGTCGATTATCTGAGAGCCTGTATCCGGATCGCTACCCCGACCTTTGAAGGTCAGGGTGATACCCTGGGTGGCCCTGGTGATGACCTCGCCGACCAGATGGGCTGTTGGAGGCTGGTTCACCTTTGTCACAATCAATATGGCCGTATCGGCCACCGACCAGTTTCCATCGTCATCTCGCACCTGGAAACTGAGAGTGTGGGTTCCCACCGCAAGGGTGGTAATGGTCAGATTCGCCTTGTAGCCCAGGATGTCGTCTTGGTTGGAACTCCACAGGTAGACCATTATCGTTCCATCGCTATCATAACCCGAGCCCAAGAGGATAACGGACTGACCCGCCCGGGCCACGGAAGGGGAGATGGATTCGATGATGGACGTGGGGGGCTGGTTGGCGACTATCTCGATCAGCTCGGTGACAGGCGAGGACCAGTCGCTGGCGTTGTCCTGAACCCGGAAACTGATGGTATGCCGGCCAATGGACAAGTTGGTGGTGGTGAAGTCGGCGGAGTTACTCAACAGACCGTCCTGGTCCGAGTACCATTCATAGACCGTTATGGTACCGTCACTGTCGCTGCCCGTGCCGTTGAAGGTCACTATCTGACCCGGATGAGTCAGGTCGGGATCGATGTCGAGGATGGTGGCGTTGGGTCGGGAGCTGTTGTAGAGGGGTTTCTCCTTCACGTAAAGGATAGCCGTGACCGTTTCGGACCAGAAGCCCATCTCATCCCTGACCTTGAAGGAAATGGTGTGGTTTCCGAGCATCAGCTCATCGTTGAACTCCACCGCCTGAGTGCTGAAGGGGCCGGATCGATTCGAGCTCCATTCATAGTTCGTTACGGTACCGTCGATATCTGTTCCGTGACCTGTGAAGGTCACCAATTCACCCTCGATGGTCGGGGAGGGGTCGATATCATCGATAGTGGCGATGGGGCGGGCGTTGAGCACCTCCATCGAGCTGTTGTCATATGACCAGTCGGACCAGTCGATGCCATCCGAGAAGCGCACCCGCAGGCTGTGGTTACCCAGGATGGCGTCGATGGGAGGGTCGAAGGCTGCCTGCCATCGATCACCTGTATAGACCGGTGCCGCCAGATAGGATGTTTGCCATAGGCCGTCCCCGCTATCCAGGGGTTTGTACTCGAACCTGGGGGTCAGGTCGCCCTCGGCCTCCACATCATCGGTGGCGTTGGCATGGAAGGTTATGCTCCGGCCCCGGAAGACGGTGGTCGCCCCGGGGTTCAGGGAGACAACGACAGGGGGTTGGTAGTGGCGTACCTCCAGGCTGTAGGAGGCATTCTCGCTCCATTGTCCATCGCCATCTTGCACCCGGAATGTGATATCGTGGGTTCCCATGGAGAGTCCGGTGTAGTTTATCTCGGCCTGGGTCCCCAACTCCCCGTCCAGATCGGACTCCCACAGGTAGGATACGATATCCCCCTCCAGGTCCGTACCATGGCCGGTGAAGTTGACCTTGAACGCGTCGTAGGCCGGGTCGGGCTCGATGGTATCGATGGCCGCCACCGGGAGTGAGTTGAGTGCCTTTACAGAGCCATTGTCATAAAGCCAGTCGGACCAGCCCAGGTCGTCGGAGAAGCGTACCCGGAGACTGTAATTGCCCAGGATGGCATCGATGGGGGGATCGAAGGCCGCCTGCCATCGGTCGCCCACATAGACCGGCGTCGCCAGATAGGATATGTTCCATTCGCCGTCCCCGCCCTCCAGGGGTTTGTACTCGAATCTGGGGGTCAGATCGCCTTCGGCCTCCACATCGTCGGTGGCGTTGGCATAGAGGGTGAGGGTCCGGCCGCGGATGATGGTGGCCGCCCCGGGATCCAGGGAGACCGCGGTGGGGGGCTGGTAGTCGCGCACCTCCAGGCTGTGGGTGCCGTTCTCGCTCCACGCTCCTTCGTCGTCGCAAACCCGGAATGTGATATTGTGGGTCCCGACCGCCATCCCGGTGAGATTGAATACCCGTTCACTGCTCAGGGTCCCGTCAAGATCGGACTCCCACAGGTAGGATACGATATCCCCCTCCAGGTCAGTGCCATGGCCGGTGAAGTTGACCTTGAACTGGTTGTAGGCCGGGTAGGGTTCGATGGTGTCGATCACCGCCACCGGAGGCGAGTTCTGCACCTTTACAGAGACATTGTCGTAAAGCCAGTCCGACCATTCGATATTGTCGGAGAAGCGCACCCGCAGGCTGTAATTGCCCAGGATGGCGTCAACCGGGGGGTTGAAGGCCGCTTGCCATCGGTCGCCCACATAGACCGGCGCCGCCAGATAGGATATGTTCCATTCTCCGTCCCCGCCCTCCAGGGGTTTGTACTCGAACCCGGGGGTCAGGTCGCCTTCGGCCTCCACATCGTCGGTGGCATTGGCATAGAGAGTGAGGGTCCGGCCCCGGAGGACGGTGGCCGCCCCGGGGTTCAGGGAGACAGCGACAGGGGGCTCATAGTTGAGCACTTCCAGGCTGTGGGTGGCGTTCTCGCTCCACGCTCCATCGGCGTCCTGGACCCTAAAGGTGATGTTGTGGGTCGCGAACGAGAGCCCCGGATGGGTGAAGTCCGCCTCGGTTCCCAGTACACCGTCGATGTCGGACTCCCAGTGGTGGGCCACGATAACCCCTTCCAGATCGAAGCCATGTCCGGTGAAGTTGACCTCGAACTCGTCGTAGGCCGGGTCGGGGTCGATGAGGTCGATGAGCGCCTCCGGGGGTGAGTTGAGCACCTCCACAGAGATATTGTTGTAAAACCAGTCAGACCAGCCCAGGCCGTCGGAGAAGCGGACCCGCAGGCTGTGGTTGCCCAGGTGGGCGTTCGCGAGAGGGCTGTAAATCGCCTCCCATCGGTCACCCGAATGGACCGGCGCCGCCAGATGTGAGCTGTTCCATTCCCCGTCCCCACCATCGAGGGGTTTGTATTCGAACCAGGGGGTCAGGTCGCCTTCGGCCTCCACATCGTCGGTGGCGTTGGCATACAAGGTCATGCTCCGGCCACGGATGACGGTGGCTGCCCCGGGGTCCAGGGAAACGGCGACCGGGGGCTGGTAGTTTCGCACCTCCAGAAGATAGGTATCGTTATCGCTCCATTGCCCTTCATCGTCCTGAACCCTGAAGGTGATATTGTGGGTCCCGACCGTCAACCCGGTGAGGTTGAATTGACTGTCACCGCTCAGCTCCCCGTCGAGGTCGGACTCCCACAGGTAGGCGACGATCGGGTCCACGGGATCCTCGCCGTGGCCGGTGAAGTTGACCTCGAACTCGGTATAGGCCGGAACCGGCTCGATGGTATCGATCACCGCCACCGGGGGGAGTTCCTGCACGAGCACCGTCTGGTTGGCATAGTACCATTTGCCCTGGGCTTCCTGGGTGTCGAGGAAGCGGACCCGGAAGCTGTAGTTGCCCTGGGGAGCATCGAATGGCGCGGTGAATCCGGTACGCCAGGTCCCTTCCACATAGCTGGTCGAGCCGAGATACTCGCTAGCCCAGCGATCGAAATAGTAACCATTCTGATCGGTCGAACCGGCGGCCTGAGATCCCCCATCGCCGGACAGGGCCACGGAGCTCACCGCGTCCCCGGCGGTGTAGTTCCACAGGGGAACACTGCTGTTCTGTTGGAAGTAATAAATGGAACCGTCCCTGGTACCGGCCATGAGGTACTCGCCATCGTTGGACATGACCAACGAACTGATACTGTCGGAGCCGTCGAAGGTCCACCTGAGCACATAGGTGTCGTCCCATTCGCTATGATTGAAGAAGAAGACGCGACCGGCCTGGGAGCCCACCGCGATGTACGCGCTCCCCTCCTTACAGATGGTCACGTTGTTGACGATGGAATCGACATCATATTCCCAGTAAGGATCTTCCTGGTCCGGAAAATGGACATAGACCATGTGGTCGTCGGTGCCCGAGACTATGTATTCCCCGTTCAGAGCCACGGTTCGCACCTGGGCTCCGGCGTCGAAGGTCATGATGGGAAACTGCTCCATGGTGAAGAAACTGTAGAGATTCTCGTCATCGGAGCCGGCTGCCGCCATCTGACCGTCAGGGGAGAGGGCCACCTGATTGATGGCGTCATCGGCGTCGTAGGTCCACTGGGGCGTGCCGCTGTCCGAGGTGAAGAAGGCCAGACGACCCCCCAGATCACCGGACATGACCGACATACCGTCACCTGAGATATCCACGGAGGCTATCGGACTGGAAGCCGAATAGCTCCACGAGGGTTGACTGTTGTCGGTCTCGAAGAAAAATAACTGATCGGCCAGGGAACCAACGATCAGGAAGTCACCACTATTGTCCAGGGCCATGCCGGAAATGCCACCCCCTGTGTCATAGCTCCACAGGGGTTCGGTCTCCCCGCCTTCGAGGAGCCAGACAAAGCCGTCCCGGTCCCCCACCACAAAGGTCTGACCGTCATTGGAAAGGTCCACGGCGGTAACCGGACCATCGACCGAGAAGTTGATGGCGCGAGGTTCGACCCCGGGAGGTTGATAGGCGAATTCCACGGTCAGGTTATTCTCATCATCCCAGTCATCGGTGGCGTTGGCATAGAGAAAGAGGGTCTGCCCCAGATATATCCGCGTGACCGAGGGGTCCAGGGAGGTGCCATTGGGAGGTTCGTTATCAAACACCTCCAGAAGGCTCCAGGCATAGTCGCTCCACTCGAGGTCCTCGTCCTGGACCCAGAACGTGATGTTATGGATACCTACCGACAGGCTCGCTGTGCTGAAGGCAGGCTCCGAGGAGATGAGTCCATCCAGATCGGAGTTCCACTCGTTGATGGCAATGTCACCTTCCACGTCGGTGCCATGGCCGGTGAAATTCAGCTCCTGGTCGATGAAGGCCGGGCTGTCCGGGAAATCGTCGATATGGGCCACCGGACGATTATTGAACACATCGAACGCGGATGTGTTCTCCAGCCATTCGCCAAGGAGCCCTTGGGAATCCTCGAAACGCACTCGCAGGTAATAGTTACCGGTGGTGGCGTTCTTGGGCGGTTCGAAATCCACCTGCCATTGATCATCGTTGTACACCGGCGTTCCCAGATAGTCGGCTCGCCAGCGTTGAAACAGATGGATCTTTTTGGAAAAGGTTCCGTCGGCGATGACCCCGCCCTGGTGGGACAGGGCGGCGCTCCAGATATCACTGCCGGAATCATAGGTCCACAGGGGTGTGGAGCTTTTCTTTTCGAAATAGTAGAGAAGATCATCGGCCGAACCGGCAATGATGAACCTCCCGTCGCCGGATATGCGAACGACCTTGACATCCGCTCCCGTGGCCCGACTCCATACCGGGGTGCCGCTGTCCTTCTCGTAATAATAGACGGAATCATCGAACGAACCGGCGACCAGGCGCTCACCGTCATCCGATATCGACACCGAGGCTACCGACCCCCCGAGGGTGTCTGTCCAGAGCGGGGTGCCGCTGTCCTTGTGGAAGAGTATCACCTTTCGATTCTGTTGGGTACCGGCCATGATATACTCCCCGGATCCACTGATGTCCACCGTCAGTACATCGCCTTGACCATCGTGCTCCCACTCCTTGTTCCCGCCGTCCCTTTCGAAAAGATATATCTTATCGTCCACCGATCCGGCAACCACGTATTCACCGTCGGCAGACAGGGCCACGCTCTTGACATCGCCACCGGTCGCGTAATCCCACACCGCCGAGGCCAAAAAACGGTCATAGAGATAGACCTTGTCGTCCCATGAACCGGCGGCCGTATATCGACCGTCGGCCGAGATGGATATCGAACTTATGGTATCATCGGTGGCATATTGCCTTATCGGCGTATCGCTACCTCGCTCAAAGATATAGACCGTACCGGCGGCCGAGCCGGCCGCGAGATAATCACCATTCTCTGAAATGGTAACCCCGTATATCTTTTCATCGGCGATAAAGCTCCATAGGGGAGTGGCGTTGTCCTTATGAAAGAACCGTACATCGTTATCCATCGAACCCGACACCAGGTACTCCCCATCGGCCGAGATATCGAGGGCGTAGACCGCTTCCGTGGCATCATAGTCCCACAGAGGTTCGGCGCTGTCCGGAGGCATATATTCGAAATAGGGGTCCAGTTCACTCTCGTCATCGCTGTCATCGGTACCGTTGGCAAAGAGCTTCACCGTGGTATCGCGATAGACCATGCCGTCGGCGGACGCGGCCAGTTCAATGCTTGTGGCCTCTGGAGGATCATTGGCGTTGGCCGGTAGGCTCAGGATCAGGGCGAGGCCCATTGTCAGGAGGGCGAGGCCCAGGGTAACCCGGCAGGCGTTCCAGAAGAATTTTGGAGATTGCATCAGCTATGACTCCGGTTTCAGTTGGGAATGAGGGGCGGTTGAAGCGGTTGAAGCTGTTGAGGCGGCTGAGGCGGTTGAGGTGGTTATGGCGGTTGGGCGATATGCGGGAACTCGCATGGACGATACAGACCCCCGGCGTCCAACCCTGCCACTCCAGGGTCGGTGTCGATCAGGGCAAGGGCTGCGGTCCGGTTCGTCCGTATGGATGCCACCGACGAGAAATATCAATAATAGAACATGGAACCGAAGCTAGACTATATAAATATTGGTTGGAGAGAACTTTCGATCGGTCCACAATAGTGAAGGGAGCTCCCGATATCGTTGGTTGTTGGTCGTTGGTTATTGGTTGTTGGTCGTTGGTCCTCGCTTTCGCTCTCGCTTCCAATCACTTGACCTCGGAGGCTATTGAAGCCCCCCTACCGTTCGCCTGCCGCTTGCCGCCTGCCTACCACCGCCTGCTACCTGCCGCCATCCACCTTCGACATATGCCCGACCGCAGCACCTCCGCTGCCACCTCAAGTGCCACCGCCTGACTGCCGCCTGCGAGCTCGCTAGCCTGTCGGCTATCACCGGCCATCCATCGTCCGTTGTCCGTCCGAAAGCCTTTAGTGATTGTCCTCCTTCGGGTCTCATTGGGAGTTCAGTGACTTCCAAATATGGGGTACTCAAGAGCGTGGAGATCATGACAAACGCTCTTCTGAGTCAAATACGTATGAAATGGAGACGCAACCTATCATTGGTATCTGATACCATGGTGCCGGTGCAAGATAGCGAAAGCAGGGACCTGATTTTGGTTATATGGTCAGGGCAAGGGGGAATCCTACTACATGAAATCCATTGATAGTCGACCGACCATTCAACCTGGCAAGATTCTGAACATCCGCTCTCGGCTCTGGCGTGTGGATGATTTTCACGATGATATCATTTCGGCAACATCCATCGATGGGACCCAGGTTGCTACCCGTAGGTTCTACGCTCCAGTGGAGCAGATAGCCGATGGTCGCTTGCCATCTCCATCCACAAAGATACTAGGTAACAAGGCCAACCAGGAGATGCTGACCACCGCTTACAGATTGAGCATGATCCATGGGGCTGCTCCGCTGATGAGCCTCCAACGGAGTCGGGCTGTGCCCGAAGCCTTCCAGATGGTTCCAGTGGTCATGTCATTGAAAATGAACCGGGTTCGGATGCTCATCGCCGATGATGTGGGTCTAGGCAAGACCATCGAGGCTGGATTGATCGTTACGGAGCTTCTGGCACGACATAAGGCCTCCCGGGTTTTGGTGATCTGTCCGGCAGCGCTTCGAGAGCAATGGAAACAGGCACTATCCTATTTCTTCCACCTTGATGCTGAGATAATCTCCTCACGTCATCGAAGAGCTTTGGAACGGAACTTAACCCCAGGAGCGAGCCCTTGGGCTCACTATCCTTATTTGATCGCCTCAATGGACTATGCCAAAAGAGCAGAGGTTCTAACTCAGATTCTAGAGCAGGACTGGGACATCGTTGTAATAGATGAGGTTCACAATCTGGCCAAACCACATCAGGTATCAGCAAGCCATAAGGTCGAGATGGAACGGTGGAATCTGCTCCAGCGGATCGCCAAGCTCAAATCAAAACATCTAGTCTTGTTGACTGCCACGCCCCACAATGGTTTTTCTGATACATTTGCAAGCCTTATCGATGTTCTTGAGGTAAATGCCGTTACTGGTCCACCCCACAATCCAAGAATCGATAGAGAGATTGCCAAACAATTCATCTGCCAGCGTCGTCGAAAGGATGTGGAAGAGAGCTTCACCAGAGCAGATGGTACCAGTCCGTTTCCAACCCGGCATACGCGTGAAGAATACGTCACACCTTCGGCCTTTGAACGTGATCTTTATGCAAGCCTGGAAGAGTTCGGTAACCATCTTCTGCAGGTTTCAGGACTCGAATCTCATATGAAACAGATCCTGGCTAAATGGACGATAACGCATTTCCACAAAAGAGCCCTGAGTTCACCCCGGGCGCTTCGTTGTTCGTTACAGAATCGACGTCGTCGCCTTCAAGAGACTGGAACCGATCCGGCAGTTACCGTAGAAGAAGCAAAAGCAGAGGTTCTGGACAATGATCCTGGTGAGCGGGTAGATGACGAAGAGGCAGGCCACCGAATGGAACGTCTTATCTGGGGTGACCCAGCCGCAATCGAGCGGGAGATCGAGCTGATCGATGAGATGGCTCAGAAGGCAAAGTCACTGACTCCACGTCGAGACCAGAAGTTAACAAAGCTCCTTACCAGGACGCTCAGTGCCTTGATTCGGTCTGACCCGAAGGTAATTGTCTTTACCCGGTACAAGGACACTCTCGACTATCTCGCAAGGGAAATATCCAAGCATAAGAATTACCAGAACGTCAAGGTAATAACTCTCGATGGCTCACTGAATGCCAGTCAACGCAGAGATCGATTGTCTCAGTTTGGAAATTCAAGAAGAGCAGTTCTGGTGGCTACCGATTGCATATCTGAGGGAATGAACCTCCAGCACTATGCGGCTCAGCTCATTCACTACGAACTTCCATGGAATCCCAATCGCCTTGAACAGCGTAACGGTCGAGTTGATAGGTACGGTCAGCCGAAGAAGGAAGTGGCCATCAGAACCATGGTGATGGAGGATTCATTAGAAGCTCATATCCTCAAGGTCCTTGTTGAGAAGGCTAACCGAATTCGCCAGGATCACGGATTTTCCCCACCATTCTTTGGAGACGATGTATCAGTGCTGGATCTGATTCAGGACCAGGGTATCGACATTTCGATAGGTCAGACAAAGCTGGACAGTTTCCTTGATGGCATTTCAGTAGAGCAGAATGAATCAAATATCAAACCCTATTCAGACGAATCCATTGAGCAGATCAAGGATGACTGCTTCTATGGCCATACCGACATCGAGATTCAGGATGTCCATGAGAGGATGAGAAAGACCGAACAACTTATCGGTTCTCGGGAAGAACTCAAACAGTTTGTTCTATATGGGTTGAAGCTGTTGAAGTCTGAAGTCCAGGAAAGGGTCGATGGCTCTTATAACATCACAATAACTGACCCAAGACTGAAGCGCGGATTGAACAAAACCAAAGACCTTCTTGCAACC
>CAYSUX010000098.1:0-9586 GCA_964434315.1 uncultured archaeon | reverse complement strand
GGCTGCGTGCGCCGTGCAGGTTGGCGTCTTTGGGCAGGCGGCGGGTCTTGGGTAGGCAGCGGGCTTTGGGCAGGCTTGGCTAGGCGTTCATGCTTTCCAGGCCCGGCAGGCCTACCAGGCTTTTCTTGTTTGACCGGAGGTGTCTGATCGTTCAGAGCCGGTACGTCCATCAGGTTTCCATCATCGTCCTGGACCACCCAGACCCCGGGCTCGCCGTAGCGCAGGCCGGCGGGCAGGCCAAAGGCGGCAACGGCGTCGATGGTCGCCTGCTGCAGGGCGTTGACATAGCGCCACACATCCTGCCAGGCCGGGGTGAGCTTCAGTACCGGGTAGACCACAAGCTGACCGGGTCCGTGATAGGTGACATCGCCGCCCCGCTCCACCTCGATGACCGGGACCTTTCCCGGGCTCAACACATTGGCGCCTTCCTTGCCCCTGCGACCCAGGGTAAAGACATGAGGGTGTTCCACCATGAGCAGGGCGTTGACCGGCTCCGTCCCCTTCAGCTCCTCGGCCAATTTCCCGGCAAGGGCCTTCTGGAGTTCCCAGGTCTTCCGGTAGTCCATGAGACCCAGGTCCGCGAGGGCTATCTCGGGCGGGTCGACGGCGGATGCGACGGCGGACCCGATAGCGGACGTAGCGGGTGATGTGGGAGCTGTGGGAGCGATTGATGGAGCGACGTAGGCTCCGGGTTCGTCGGTGGCCATGCGGGACTCAACGGTTGACGGCGTGGATGGCCTCACCCAGGGCCGCCTTGGCCGCTTCCATAAGGGTCTCGGACAGGGTGGGATGGGGATGGATGGTATTGCCCAGTTGTTCCAGGGTGGCTCCCAGCTCCAGGGCCAACGTGGCCTCCGAGATGAGATTCGAGGCCTCGGGGCCGATGATCTCGACGCCCAGCAGCTTGTGGCTCTTCTCGTCGGCGATGACCCTGACAAAGCCCTCGGGGACACCGGCGGTCAGGGCCCGGCCATTGGCCATGAAGGGGAACTTGCCGACCTTCACCGGCAGCTCCCTGGCCTTGGCCTCGGCCCGGGTCAGGCCCACACTGGCTATCTCGGGATCGGTGAAGACCACCGCCGGGATGCCCCGGGGTTCGAACCTGGCCTTTTTGCGGGCGATGACCTGGGCGGCTATCTCGGCCTCGGCCGAGGCCTTGTGGGCCAGCATCGGCTCGCCGGCGACATCTCCGATGGCGAAGATGTGGTCGGCAGTGGTCCGCAACTGCCCATCGACCTTGACGAATCCCCGTTCATCCAGCTCGATGCCGGCCTTTTCAAGACCCAGGCCGGCAGTGTGCGGGCGTCGACCGACGGTGACCAGCACCTTGTCGGCTTCGATGGTGAAAGGCTCCTTCTTTTCGGGTTCGACGGTCACCTCGATGCCGTCATCCTTTGGCTGCCAGCCCGAGGCTCTGGCCCGGGTATGGACCTGGACCCCCAGCTTCCTCAGCTTGCGGGCCACCAGGCTCACGATGTCCCTGGGAAATCCTGGCAAAAGCTGTTCGAGCATCTCCAGCACTGTGACCCTGGCGCCCAGTTTGGCCCAGACGGTCCCCAGCTCCAGGCCGATGTAGCCGCCGCCGATGACCACCATCCGTTCTGGCACGGACGCGAGTTCCAGGGCTCCGGTGGAGCTGATGATGTTCTCGCCGTCGAACTCGAATCCCGGGATCTGTATGGGAGTGGAGCCGGTGGCGAGGATGGCATGGTCGAGATCGATGAGCTCTGTGCCGTCCGGGCCCGCGACCTCGAGGGTGTTCGAAGCGGTGAATGCGGCGGTGCCCTGTAGCACCTCGACCCGATTGGCCTTGAGCAGTTGGGTCACACCGGTGCGCAGCCGGTCCACGACGCCATTCTTCCAGGCCTGCAACGCTTCCAGGTCCACCTCGGCGCCCTTGAGCGTGATACCCATGGAGGGCGTATCGGCCAGTTCGGCCCTGTGGGTTGCGCTGATAAGGGCCTTGGAGGGTATGCATCCGCGGTTCAGGCACACGCCGCCCACCACCGGGTCCCTTTCCACCAGCAGGGTCTCAACGCCCAGTTGCCCCAGTTTGATGGCGGCAACATAGCCTCCCGGCCCCGAGCCGATGACGGCGGTGTTGACCTTACGCTTGGTCTGTGACATGTTCTACCTCTTCTGTTGTTCGACTGATGGTTCAAAGCCATGAGATTTCGTTACGGTGAAGCCCCTGGCAATGGATGTTGCGAAGGCAGGACACAGGAGCTTTTTTAAGCATGGGGTTGGCAAACAGGCGGGCGAATGAATGATGGGCAAGTGGACTGGTGGGAGGTGGACCAGTTTATGGTCTATGTACCGGTATCTGTTATCCCATACCTACTGCCTGCTACTTGCTGCTTACCCCCTTGCCGCCTGTCGCTTGCCGCTTGCTTGCCTTTGTGGTCTATCTATTTATGTTGTTTGACTTTCCATCAAAAATTGAATGGAGATCGGATCGGATGAACGGTACCCCGATAGATAGGCTGTTCAGGCGTAACTATTAAAGAGCACAGCACATCAAAGAATTCCATGGAGCTGTGGCTTGGCATTGCCCTTCTGCTTCTGGGTCTATCCCTGGGTTTCATCCTGGGCAGGGCCATCACGGTACGCGGCTACCGCTCCCAGAATCTTCCGGTGAAGGTGGTTTCCGATGATCCTACCCCGAAGGTGGTACTCCAGTCCGGGGGCACTCCCACCGGGCCGTCCTACCTTGTGGAAGAGCTTTTCCTGCTATCCGATGACGGGCGGCTCATGGTCCATATGGGGCAGATGCTGGAGGAGAGCGACCTGGTGGGCTCGATGCTGACCGCCATCTCCGATTTTGTCAGGGAATCGTTTCGTCACGAGGGCTATCTGGGCGCCATCGACCATGGCGACAACCGGATCCTGGTGGAGTCGGGCCGCTGGGTCCGCCTGGCGGTGGTCATCTACGGCAAGGACGACGAAGGCCTCACTGACCTGATGAACTCGACGGTGGCCCTGATCGAGGCCCACCTCCAGGACATCATCGAACAATGGGACGGCGACTCCTCCTCGGTCAGGCGGACCAGGGAGCTGCTGTCGCCCATTATGATGGCCTGCTCCGATGTCACGCGAGACCAGGTAAAGGCCTCGACCCACAGGGCCAGCATCCGGCTGAACACCGGCTGGGAGTTCATCGAGGGCTTTGTCAGACTTCAGGTGAAGGTGGAGAACAACACCCCCACCGCCCTGCACTCCTGTCGGCTGAGCCTGGCCTACGAGCAGGAGCGGATGACCCTGGCAGGTGTGGAGCCATCCCAGTTCCCCTGCGATTCGGGTACGATAAGCCTGGGCCAGTTGCTGCCCCACAGCGAGACCGAGGTATCGTTGATACTGGACCTGCTGGATTGCAAGACCATAGCTGTGGAGCTACATATGCTCTACCAGACCGGAGCCGAGGAGGCCCAGCAGATGGTCACCCGGCGCATGGAGCTGATATGCCCTGCCAGCTTCAATCCCTACAACTCCAATCCGGCTATGGCCCGTCGCTACCTGCAGACCAGCCTGCAACATCGAGACGCAAACCTGCTGCCCCTGCCGGCCAATCTGTCACCCCTGGATTTTTTCCATCTGCTGCGCTATGGCCTGGCCCAGTTGGATGTGCTCTCGGTATGCGAGCGGCGTAACGACACACCGCCGGTGTTCGAGGGCTGGTACACCACCCTGGACCTGCCGGCTGACGGGGTCATCCGGGGGCCTTTGCCCTTCCTGTTCAAGCCGACCCTGAAGCTCGACGAGGGGACCCTGGAGCTGTTGCTGGCGACACCCTCCATGGAGGACCTGGAGATAGCACGCAGGATGACCCTCACGCCTCTGAATCAGACCATGGACTCCCTGATGACCAAGTATGCCCTCGAGGTCTGAACCGGTCAGCCTTCTGACCGTTCCGGAAGCCTGCCTCTTATAGGTTGACCCCAATGAGATAGGGATGTCCCGCCAAGGTGACCCCATGCGCCGGCATCCTCCCAATAGCCTGAGAGAGCGCGCCGATGCGGCCATGGAGGTAATAGAAGCTCTGGCCGTGGCCAACGAGAAAGGATGGCCGCTCGTCGTGGAAGGGCCCAATGACGAGATCGCCCTGCGAAAGCTGGGCATCACCGGGGAGATAGTGCGGCTCAACCTCGGTTCCAGTGTCCTGGGGGCCATAGAGCAGATGGTGGCCAGGCACAGGCAAGAGCAGCCTGCCCCGACGGTGGCCGACCCCTCACCGAAAGGATCGGCACCGATGCCGGAGCCATCGCCCACTTTACCTGCGACCCCATTGCCGGGTTTCATATTGCTCACTGACTGGGACCGTACCGGTGGGCAACTCGCCCGACGACTGCGGGAGGCCGGCAAGGCCTGCGGACTCAAGGCTGACAGCGAGTACCGGCGGCGACTGGCCTTCTTTACCGGCAGTCAGATACGATGTGTGGAGGACCTGCCAGGCTTTCTGGCACGGGGGCTGGGACGGGATGATATTTGATTGATAGATTGGATTTTTGAAGAGCTCGCCCGCCGCCTGCGTGAGGCCTGCGGGCTCAAGGCAGATAGTCAGAATAGCTAAATACTATGGCGACTTATATGATGGCAATGGCGACCACCATCCAGATCACCGCCGGGCTGAAATCCGAGCTGCAAAGCCTCAAAGTCCACGAAAAGGAATCCTACGAGGAAGTCATCTGGGACCTTATCGAGGACCGTCGGGAGCTGTCGGAGGAGGCCAAACGGGCCCTGGCCGCCGCCGAGGAGGATGTCAGGGAGGGGCGGCTGGTGCCCTTCGAAGCCCTCAAGAAGGACCTCGACCTATGACCCTGGCCTACCAGATCTTTTTTACCCGCACGGCCGAGGCCCAGCTTCGCAAGCTCGACCGCCCGGTCCAGCAGCGAATCGCCAAGACCCTGGAACGAATCAGGATCAGACCCGAAAAGTTCGCCAAACGAATGGTGGGCAACCCCTACTACAGCGTCCGGGCCGGGGACTATCGCATTATCATCGACATCAAGCGAAAGCAGCTCATCGTTCTGGTCATGGAGTTGGGCCACCGGAAGAGGATCTACAGGTGATGCATGCGGGCTTAAGGCCAGAGCGAGTTTCAGTGGCGACTGGCCTTCTTTACCGGCAGTCAGATACGATGTGTGGAGGACCTGCCCGGCTTTCTGGCACGGGGGCTGGGAAGGGGTGGGGTTGAGGGAATCTGAATCCCTGTTGATGACCAAGCGTCAGCCCGATATGACAAAATCATTCCAAATGTTGAGCGACCTTACGTGCAACCTTTGTTATTTCTCCCAATTCATCTTTCAATCCCTTCAATTCCTGTAATTCGCCCTTAAGGTCATTGATACCCTCGGTAATAGATGTGTTGATCTGCCCGAATTTGTAGTCCAAATGATCAAAATTGCGGTTGTGAGCGTTTTGGAAATCTCCCATGATCTGACCTGCGAAATTGAGTTTTCTTGTCAACTCTCTTTCCCCGGGAGATAAGCCCTCGACAGGCCTTATTCGAAAGCCTTTGAATTTATATTTTGAGATGTCGGATATATTCTCTCTTTCAATGTCCAGCGATCTTATATGTATGTATGAGGTTTGCCCCAAGAGTTTAGAACCTTCGTCCTTAAAAATATCGATCTTCCATGTTTCGATCTTGGAAACGAGCACATCAATGTCCTTTTTAGAGCCAACGGCCTCAATTACCACCAGTTCCTCATCATCTGGATCGTTCCAAACTTCACCGAGGATATCCAGAGCATAAGTGAGTCTGCGGGTCCGTTCCCGAAAGTTCACTCCCTGTACCAATCCTCGCGCTTTGATAATCACATGCTGGGGTTGATCTGAAGGTGACAAGTTTGTCATACCGCATATGGTGAGTTGAAAACCTATTTAAAGGTCTATGGTGAAGCGTGAAGCAGGACTTCATCCCTTCGCCCGCCCACCGGCCGGGGCCGCACCGGGGGCAGCTCGCCCGCCGCCTGCGGGAGGCCGGCAAGGCCTACGGCCTTGTGGCCGACAGCGAGTACCGCCGCCGCCGGGGAGGACGACTGGAATGGACAGCTTGTGCCCTTCGAGGCCCTTAAAATAGTTCAATAACTCGGCTAGCAGAATTCTATTGTAAAATAGAATACAACTTAATATGGTTGTATTCTCCAATACAACTAAATGCTTTGTTAAATGTTAAATACAACGGTAAAATGGGGTTAATCGTGTGATTAGGAGAGGGTATAGTGTTTAGGCTTGAAAAAGCGATTTTGGTAAAAAATAAACTGGAATCTTGAGAAAATTTAGGTGAGGTAGGGTAACAATGATTTTAATAATATTTATAAATTAATCTGTAAATGGTGTGATATCAGATTCATCTATCTTTAACAATGTGGCAATTATCTCTTCTATTCCCCACCAAGGATCGATAAATCGTACATTCTCAACGGATTCTTCAAATTCCTCAATTTCATTTGATGGACAAATCCCAAACGCTAAATCTGTATTTTCAAACTCGAGATTACCTACATGTCTCCATTCTCTTTCCCACCAAAATTCTCTCATAGAATTCACCCATTGACCCATTGGTTCAATAAATGGAGTTATTTTCGCAATATCCGAAGCATGAAATTCACGTTCATCATTATGTTTTTCAATAAGATTGGTCAATGGTTTTCCGCTCCTCGGAGGTCCATGTAACCAATCTCGACCCGGTGTTTTATCTATATACCATACTGGATTAATATTTTTCCTTCTAGCTTGCAATTTTGTTAAGGCGATTCCGTATGATTCATAATGTGAGTGTGTATATTCTCTTAATTTCTCTAAATGTGTGGTGATATGTTGGATTGGAGTCTCAGTAAAACAGCAAACCCTTTGAGTTTGCTGCTGTTCGTTATCTTCAACATCATATTCTTTTGCGATACCATATGGATTTCTAGCTTCAACAACGTGGGATTCTAGAATTGACCTTAAGTTCTCTTTTGCGGTACTATTATCCGTTGGTCCTATAAGATGAACCACAAAAGTTGAAAGATCACTTCTGCGCCCTAATACATGTCGTATTGGTCTTCTGGGCATAGTTAATCTACTCCATCTTTAATTTATAGACTGCTCCTCAAACGTTTTAATTTGTTTATCTCGCTCTGTGTTTGTTTTAGATAGTCACTCATTTGCTTACACTCTGGTTTCTTTTTCTGCCTCCTTAACAAGGGTAATATAGACAAAATCAATAAACCTGACATTTCAAACCCTGGACTATCATCATCATCATCATCTTTCTTCACAATAATCGTAACTTCGTCTGTGCTTGTAAAATCATCGTCATCCGTCACCCTCAAGACAGCAGTATAAGTCCCTTCATTGTTGTAGATAAATGTAGTAATGCCATTATCTTCAGACGACCAGTCATAGATACCATTACCGTCGAAGTCCCACTCGTAAAGGGCGATGTCTCCATCTTCGTCTGATCCTTGACCGTTAAATTGGACAGTGGAACCGGGTTTGATTGTAATATCTTCTCCAGCGATTGCTGTTGGAACAGCATATACTCTTAGTGTTGTAGTAATATTATTACTCCAAAGAGTATTATTATCTTGAACTCTAAAACGTATTGAATGGAAACCAACTGATAGAGATGAACTGCTGAAGTTAATTCTATCCGACAAGATGCCGTCAATATTAGAACACCATTCATAAGTTACAATATCGCCATCAGAATCTAGAACTGTTCCAACGAAATCAACAGTTTCCCCCTGAATAACCTGAGTCAAATAATCTCCACTAATACCACCATTTTTCAATTCTAATACGGTAACTCCTTGTAACACCCCCTCATATCTTAACCGAAATACATATCCATTTACACTTTTATGATTCATTAGCGGTGAACCTTTTTCACCTGCTATTATACTAAATTGATCCGTGGAACTTAATTTACCATTAAAATCATTATCAGCAAAAATAATACCTTTTCCATTACCAGGAAAGTATCCATAAATATCACCAACACTTCCAGCCATTATTGAATTGCCTTGAACGTCAAAAAGTGTAAATGTTACATTATTGACTGACACGGGTATAGGTGCTGAAGATACTTCAACAATATATTTACTCCCCTCTTTACTTATGTTATAAGATGGATTCTTACTAGTAACGTTTACACTCGATATTGATTGTATCATAGCCGATGGTTGAAAAATATCTGAAAAGAGATAAACTTTATTGTCTTCGTGTGTACTCCCTGCTACCAAATAATTACCCTTTGATGATATATCAACAGAATATACTCTGTCGTTAGTAATGTAACTCCATATTGGCATATTGCTACTTTTTTCATAATTAAGTATGTAATTGTTATCAGTTCCTACAACAATCATTGAACCAATACTCGATATAGCTACAGAAAACGCTCTTTTATGAGTCTCTGCTATCCATAGAGGGGAACTACTACTCTTCTCAAATAAATAAATTTTACCATTTTCATATGGAAATGCAGTACTACTTCCAGCGACTATATATTCACAATTATCAGAAATGGCGACTGACCAAACATTTACATCACTACCAGTCACAGTATAATACCATAGAGGTGTGCTGTTATCCCTTCTGAATAGATATATATTATCGTCCCAACTTCCAGCTACAATATAATTACCATCGGAGGAAATGTCTATTGAATAGACATCGTCTCCAGCTGTGTAATTCCAAAGAGGTGTGTTATTATCCTTGTGAAATATATAGACTTCATCATCACGCGATCCAACAGCTATGTACTGACCATCTGCTGAGATGGAAACCGACAATACATGGTTGTTGGTAGCAAAGCTCCAAATTGGTGTTGAACTGTCCTTGTGGAAAAGATATACATTGTAGTCGAAAGAACTAGCAACAATATACTCGCCGTTTGCAGAGATATCCACAGAGCGAACATAATTATTTGATGTAAAATTCCACAAGGGAATCGAATTATTTCGGTCAAAGAAATATACATTATAGTCTTCACTTCCGGCTACAATGTATTTACCATCATTGGATATTGCAACGGTAGTAACAGAATCTTGTGTGGTAAAATTCCATAATGGATTGGAATCATTGTTTTTAAATAAATAAACATTATTATCTTGAGATCCAGCTACGATATATCTCCCATTATCTGAAATCTTGACATTAAAAATCATTTTTTCAGCCTGATAACTCCACTCTGGATTTTTCTCTGCTGTTGTATTCTCACTCAAGTAAAGCAGCCCCGTGATGAAAACCACAATCATCACCAATATCGATACGATTATGGACAGAGATCTCCGAGCAATCGGATTCACCGAGCAGTCAGACAGCATATCAGCTCACCATGAGACCAAGAGAGTACCCCCGGGTTTTTGAGCTTTCTGGTTGATTATTTGTTATGCCGCTCCAGGTAGGCCACTATCGCAATCCTGCCCAGATTGGACCGACTCAAGGCCAGATCGACCTCCACTGCCTGCCCCATTTTATCCCAGAGATCGACGGGGAGCTTGATGTTGAGTTGCCTGGCTATTTTAAATTCACTGCTTTTTCAAACTGTCATGTAACTTCTAAAACTCCATAGATCTGTAACTCCAAAATTACCTAT
>CAYSUX010000097.1:0-9894 GCA_964434315.1 uncultured archaeon | reverse complement strand
ACAGTGAACGACCGGACCGGGGGCAGGCCTCAGGCCCCCGTCCGGATCCTCCGAAGAGATAGCGTAGCATATGCAGGATCTTTTTGATCGAGTTCACCGGGCTAAGGATCGCTGTCCTGCTCAGGGCAGGATGCCCCATCGTGATCGCTTGACTTGAGGCTCCCGCTGGCCGTGTTGTCGGTATCGGTCGTATAGCATGTGCAAAGAAAAGCTTATAAATGCAGTATTGTGTGGTTATGGCACAGCTACAAAACACAGCTCGGATCTTTCGGGTGGTATCATCAGAAAACTACTGATACTCGGTGCCGGGAGCGCTGGCACGATGGTCGCCAACAAGATGGTCAGATCCCTGTCCAGAGAGTGGCAGATAACCCTCGTCGACCAGCACAGGACCCACTACTATCAGCCTGGCTTTCTCTTTGTCCCCTTTGGCATCTACACCCCCGAACAGGTCCAGAAGCCCCGGGCCGGGCTTTTGAAATCGCCGGTCGAGTTGATTAACGCCACCATCGAGAAGATCGTCCCCGAGCAAAACCAGGTCGAACTGGCCGATGGCAGGATGCTGGATTACGAATACCTGGTGATCGCCACCGGTGCTCGCACAGAACCCGGAGAGACCGAGGGGATGGAAGGACCCGGGTGGCGCAAGAACATCTTCGATTTCTACACCTTCGAAGGCGCCTGCGGTCTGGCCGAGTATCTTTCCACATGGGAGGGTGGCAAGCTGGTCGTATCCATCACCGAGATGCCCATCAAATGCCCTGTGGCGCCCCTGGAGTTCATCTTCCTGGCCGATGCTTATTTCACCAAAAAAGGCATACGCGATAAGGTGGATATCACGTTCGTAACCCCCTTGCCGGGGGCCTTCACCCGCCCGCTGACCTCGAAGATAATGGGCGATGTCCTGAAGCGAAAGAACATCAAGGTCGAGGCCGAGTTCGCCACCGGCGAGGTGGACAGCGAGAACAACAAGCTGATCTCCTGGGATGAAAGGGAGATCGAGTATGATCTGCTGGTACCGACGCCGGTCAACATGGGTGACGCCCTCATAGAACGTTCGGGCCTGGGCGATGAGTTGAATTTCGTCCCGACCGACAAGGGAACCCTCCGGTCCAAGGAGCACGAGAACATCTTCGTCATCGGTGACGCCACCGATGTGCCCACCTCCAAGGCCGGCTCGGTTGCCCATTTCGAGGCCGACATCCTGCAAGAGAACCTGCTCAACGCCATTGCCGGTCGTCCCCTGTCACCGGGCTTCGATGGCCATTCCAACTGCTTTATCGAATCGGGATTCGGCAAGGGTTACTGCATCGACTTCAACTACGATACCGAACCATTGCTCGGCAAGTACCCGCTACCGATCCTGGGTCCCTTTTCGTTGCTGAAGGAGACCCGTATGAACCATCTGGGCAAGATGATGTTCAAGAGCATCTACTGGAAGCTGATGAAAGGCATGAAGGTGCCAATCAAACCTCAGATGTCCATGAGGGGGAAAAGGGAGTAGATGAGCGATCATTATTTCATATCAACGGAAGTGATTCAACCTACCACTGATCGTATCCAAGATTTCAGACAAACGATCAATACCGTATCCATGGAGTAACCAAATATGCCTCAAAAGGAACTTGCCGGCCACACCGTCGATGTCGACGATGAGGGCTTCATAACCGACCCCGCCGCCTGGAACCGGGAGATCGCCGTGGCCATCGCCGCCGAGGAGAACATCGAGCTCGGCGACCGTCACTGGGTGGTCATCGACTTCATGCGCGCCGATTTTGCCGAAAAGGGCGTGCCTCCAACTGTCCGCCGTGTGACCAAGGTGGGCGGTGTACCAACCAAGGAGCTCTACGGGCTCTTTCCCAAGGGACCGGCCAAGAAGGCCGCCCGCATCGCCGGGCTGGGCAAGCCCAAGGGTTGTATCTGAGCTGATCGTATGGCTGATGACGAAAAGGAGCGCAAGGTCTCCATAATCTGCTCCAAGGGCACCCTGGACATGGCCTATCCTGGCCTGGTACTGGCCAATGCCGCCCGCATGGTGGGCATCGAGGTCAGCCTCTTTTTCACCTTCTGGGGACTTGACATCGTCCACAAGAAATACTCCAACAAGCTGAAGGTGGCCACGGTGGGCAATCCAAGTATGCGCACACCCAAAGGGATGGCGATCCCGACGATCATGGGCATGCTGCCAGGCATGGCTTCGTTCGGAACCAGGATGATGAAGAAGGAGATCGAGCGCATCGACATTCCGCCGGTCCCCGAGTTTCTGGAGATGGTCAAGGACGCCGGCGCCAGGATCTACGCCTGCAAGATGTCCATGGACATGATGAAGCTGACCCGGGATGACCTGATCGAGCATGTTGACGAGGTCCTGGGGGCTCTCGAGTTCTACGACCTGTCGGATGGCGGCGAGATAATCTTCATCTAGATCGACCGACCGCTTATTTCACATTCACATCCACAACCACATCCACATATCCACTCATCCCTGGACCTGTGCTGTGCAAAGCTATTATTGGGGCAGGCGATTCGGGTTCCCGGCGTGACCGGGCCCCAGGTCCAGTTGCTACCCGGTTAGGTCAGGTGATACCATGGCCCGGAACAGAGTCACCAGCAGAGGCGGCAGGTCCCGAAAGGTGGCCTGCGACATCTGTGGAGCCAGCCTGAAGCCCGAGAACCTGGAGGGTCATATCCAAAGGGTCCATCCCGAAGGAGAGGCCTCGAGAGAGGCCAGGCAGGCCCTGACCCGACGCAAACAGACCGCCAGACAGGCCAGCCTGGCTCGAACGACCAGGGTCATGGTTCCGGCGCTCATCGTCGTGGTCCTGCTGGTTTCTGTCTACTATTTCGTGGCCATCTACGAATCACCCGAGGATGAGGCCACCCTGCCTGCCTGGACCTTGAAGGATGTGAAGGATGATAATACCCATCGATCCAGTGAATACTATCCGGAGGGCCTGACCGTGGTGATGTTCATCCATACCGATTGTTACAAGTGCGAGGACATGGCGCCGATACTCAACGACCTCTACTCCGAATACGAGAACAATCTTTCGGGTATGTTCTCCATCGGTGGTTATCCCTTCGGTGAGGGTGCTGTGGATGACAAGCGATCGATATCGGATTTCCAGAACGAGTACGATTGCCGGTGGCCCCATCTGTACGACGACAAAGGCACCCTCAGGGAGGCATACGGCGCCTCGGATTTCTTCATGCTGTACATGGTCAAGGAGAACAAGATCGTCTTCGAGCACGCCGGCAAGACCACCAAGTCATACCTGCGACAGCAGATAGAGGAGTATCTCTAGGAGCCGGGCAGGTCGATACCGATGTCTAGCACCTCGATAACCTTTGAGCCCATTGGAGTGGTCCATTCCCCATTCAAGGAGCCCGGAGAGGTTCCCAGGCAGCCCCTCGACCCCCTGAAGACCCGGGGCACCATCGAGCTGAAAACAGAGTATGTCGAAGGCCTGGCCGATCTCGACGGCTTCTCCCATATCATGGTCATCTTCCACCTCCATCGCAGTGAGGACTATCGCCTGAAGCTCAAACCCCATCTGGACAATGAACCGCGGGGCCTCTTTGCCACCCGCTCTCCCAGGCGACCCAATCCCATCGGGGTCTCGGTGGTGGGCCTGGAAAGGATCGAGGGAAACCGGTTATGGGTCGATCTGCTGGACATCCTCGACGACACCCCCCTGCTGGACCTTAAACCCTACATCCCTCCTTTCGAGGGTTCGCAAAAGGTATCCCTCGGCTGGCTCACCGGCAAGGTGGATCGGGTGAGAGGCGACTGGAGATGACCTGCCATCCCGATATCCGACACCCCGAACCTGCCTTCCGAGGGTCCGTGTGGTGTGGTCCTGGAACTCCGGGAAAAACTGACCGACCGTCCGTCGTAACGGGGCCGGAATGGGTTTTCGGTCATCCCCGGACCTTGTGGGTACCGTTGACCGCATTCCCCTTCAGCTTGCGGGTCATCGACCTGAACCCCGGCATCAGCCCCCGTTTTACCCCGATGACCATCAGGTAGGCCAGGGCGGCCTCGAGGACGATGGTGGCGCCGGTCTGGTAATCCAGTTCGAATGATATCCAGAGTCCGGTGACGATGAACAGGACCGCGAGTCCTGCCGCCGCCACCATGATCTTTCGCATATCATGGGTGAACTGCCCGGCGATGGATGGAGGGATGGCCAACATCGCCAGTACCAGAATGATGCCCAGGAACTTGATCAGCAACACGATGGTACAGGCTACCAGCACCAGCATGTAGAGCTGGAATAGAAAGGCCGGCAGGCCCACGACCTCGGCGAACTCCTCATCGAAGGCCACGGCCTGGATCTGATTGAAGAAGAGCACGACGGTTACCAGGACCACCGATACCAGGATGGCCAGCCAGTAGATGTCCGCGTCGGTGAGCAGGATGATGTTGCCGAACAGATAGGAGGCGGGACTCACCTTGTACCCCGGCGTCAACTGGTAGAAGAAGGCCCCCAGAGCCATGCCCGTGGCCCACACGATGCCGATGGTGGTCTCCTCCCGCTCCAGGTCCTCCCGGTTCAATACCCCGATGCCAAGGGCTGACATGATGGCCACGATGGCCGCCCCCAGGATGGGATTGGACCAACCGAGATAGATGGCCAACCCCACGCCGCCGAACGAGGCATGGGCGATGCCCCCGGCGATGAAGACCACCCGCCGTACCACCACGTAGGTGCCGATGACCCCGAAGACCACCGCCGCCAGCAACCCCGCCATGAGGGCATTCTGCATGAACTGGTGCTCCAGGGCATCCAGGAAGGTGACCATCTACTCTCCCTCCGGCATCCTGTGCTCCAGGATACGATGGGGCAGACCGTGGGCATGGGTGATCAGGTCGACCGGGCACTCGTAGGCCGCCTCCAGCATCTCGTGGGTCAGCTCGTGGGAGCCATGGTAGATGAAATGGCGATTGATGCAGGCTACCTTCTTGACATAGGAAGCCAGGATACCGATATCATGGGTCACCAGAACGATGGTCATCTCCTGGTTCAGCTCCTTCAAGAGCTCGTAGATGCCGTTCTGGAACTTGGGGTCGATGGAGGCTGTGGGCTCGTCCAGCAATAGCAGGCTGGGACGCTTCACCAGGGCCCTGGCAATGAAGACCCGCTGCTGTTGCCCTCCCGATAGACGGGCGATGTGGGCCTTGCGATATTCCCACATGTCCACCTGTTCCAGGGCTTCCCTGGTTAGCGCGCGGTCGTCGGTGGAATAGAATGGCTGGAACCGCCTCTGGCCCAATCGACCCATGAGCACCACCTGATGGACCGATATCGGGAACTCCCTGTCGAAGATGGAATGCTGGGGCACATAACCGGTAAGATGGTGGGCTCGGGAGGGCCTCTCGCCGAATATCCTCACCTCACCGTTCCTGGGTTTCAGCAATCCCAGGATGATCTTCAGCAGGGTTGTCTTGCCCCCGCCGTTGGGGCCGATGATGCCCAGGAACTCACCGGCATCGATGTCGAAACTGACGTTCTTGATGACGTCATGGCCATCGTAGCCGGCGTTCACCGCCTTCAATTCCAGGGCTCGGGTCGGTTTGGATGCCATGTCCTCCCTCATGCCAGACCGGTTATCAGCTTCTCCTTGATATCGCGCATGTTGTTCAGGTAATCGCAACCCAGGGGGTCTATCCTGACCACTGTACCATCTATCTCATCGGCAATGGTCCGGGCGTTGTCACTGTCGAACTGGGGTTCCACGAAGATGACCGTGATACCCTCTTCCTTGGCCTGCCCGATGAGCGCATCGAGACCCGCGGGCGTGGGCGCTCTGCCATCCTCCTCGATGGCCAGTTGCACCAGACCGTAATCGTGGGCCAGGTAACCAAAGGCGGGGTGGAAGACCAGGAACTTCTCGTTCTGATGGTCGGCCAGGCCCTCCTCCAGTTCGAGGTCCAGAGCCTCCAGCTCGGCGATGTAGGCCCGGGCATTGGCCTGGTATTGTTCGGTATTGTCCGGGTCCACCTGCTTGAGCCCGGCCAGCAGGTTCTCGACCATCCTGATGGCCCGTTTGGGCGAGTTCCAGATATGGGGGTCGAGGCTGCCGTGTTCTTGACCGTGTTCGTTCTCAGGTTCCGCAACATGGGGCAGGATGGCCAGGGTCACATTCTCTTTCATCGTGGGGCCAAAGCGCAGGTAATGGTCGCCTTCCGGAAGGTCAAAGGTGCCGTACCACCGGAAGGTTTCGTCACACTCCTCGAACGCCTCGGGGCTTACCTCATTCCCCTCTTCGTCCACCAGGGTGAAGTTCAGTTCCTGGGAGTCATGTTCCAGAAAGAACAGGTACTCACCATTCACGCCGGAGGTGAAATTGACCACCCCGGTATGGTTGTCATCACCCCCGTTAAGGGTCACGTTGAAAGCCATCTTGTCCCCCTCGATGACCGGGGCATCGGACTCGTTGGTCCCGGCCTCGACCGATTCCCAGGGACCTTCCTTGAAGAGTCCGGTGGCTTCCTCCTCGTCGTGACGAACCGAGAATTCCATCCGCTCGATACCCTCGGAGCCATCAACCACCAGCAGGTCATCGTTCTGTTCTTTTATCTGGTCGGCGTATTGTTCCTCGAACTCGATACCCGAGCCCACCATGAAGTAGAGCTCGGCCTCGGCCACCTCCACCAGTTGCCTGGGTGTGGGAGCGTAGGTGTGAGGGTCCTGGCCCTCGGGGACCAGCAGGGTCACCTTGACCAGATCTCCTCCGACCCGCCTGGCGAACTCCCCCTGGGGTCCGATGGTCACCACCACCCCGATCAGGTCATCCCCGCCATCCTGGCCCAGGCAGCCGGCGAAGGCTCCCGCCACCAACAAGAGGACCAGGCCGAATGGGAGTCGGGGAGAGCCTTCCATCATCGGTTACTCTCCGGTGGTTCTCAACGCATAGCTGGAATGACAGGTCATGCAGGTACAATCACAGCTCTCACCCACATCATGAACATGGCCTGCCGCACATTCGGGATAGAGTTGGTCGATGGCGCCCTGCTCGATGGCCCATGTCAACAGGTCGTTGATGAGCTGCGAGCGATTGATGCCCTGGATCTCCATTTTCCAGGCATCGAGCTTCTGGACCAGTAGAGTGGGTAGATCCGCCGAAACCTTGGTCAGGGCGTAACGGGAGCGTCGGGACATGCCGCTACCAAGAAGATCATACTATAAAATTATTAGCATCAGAATATGATTGGAATCTATTTAGACTCCTGAACGCCATTACAAGTGGTAACGGGTAATGGATAACGGATGGGTAACGGATAACGGGAGGGTAACGGATACATCTCGCTGGCGGAGGGTAGATCCAAAGGCGTTGACGGATCTCAACCATCAAGGCTAAAGCGCCACTTGCAATACCATTCGCGTGGATGGACATCAGGCGGGCAGCCCAGACACTCGGTGGTCAATCGGTCATCGAAACCCTCGGCAAAACGGGTGTACTCGATAAGGCCCGCCTTCTTGCAGGGGTAATCGGGCAGGCCCCTGCGCTCCCGGGCGGTCTGGACCCGGCACTCGTTCATCTCGAAAACCATGGTCGAATCGTCAATTCGATGGCAACTCTGACGGTTCAGCCAGGAGTAGAGCCGGTAATCCAGGGCTTGCGTCAGGCCCTCGAAACCGCTGTGTTCACCCAGGCCCAGGAACGAGCGTATCCGACGAGCCTCGGTGAATGCGAAGCTGTGCCAGGCCGCCTCGTTGCATGCCATGGCATTCTCGATATCGACCTTGCGTTCAACGGCCTGGAACCAGACACCATCCATGGCCAGCCAGGTCTTGGCCATATCCACGAGGAGGGCCTCCAGGCCATCGATGGCAAGGCCGCGGTTCGTAGCGGGGGTCGGCCCGGCATCATCACCTTCAACCTCTCCTACACTCTTTCCTTTACCCTCTCCCCCTCCTTCCCCTTCAAGGATGGCCCTGACATGAGGCCCCATCCGTTTGAGGACCCTGGGGAAGATACGCTGCCAGGCTCCGGTCTCGGCCTCCAGGGCCGCTTCCAGGCCCAGCCTCTTTTTGGTCTCGGTGAACCAGAGGCCATGGTGGGTCAGGATCAAACGCAGGTAGAGTGTCGGCAGCTCGGTCAGCTTCTCCGGCGAAAGGTCGATCAGGGCTTTGGAAGAGGTCATGGTCGGTGAAATGCTTGATATTAAACAGATTTGTGGGTTCTTTCCTTCTTGCCGACATCAACAGGGAGGGCTGGTTCCAGCCAAGGTTTAACTAGCCCGGACCATCCCGGTCCATGCCCAATCGAACCCTTCTCTTTGGCCTTGGCAACCCACTCCTGTCCGATGACGCGGTCGGCCTTGTCCTCGCACGAGAAGTATATAAAGCATTGGCCACGGCCCATGGCCTGGAACCCGATGGCCTGACACCAAAGGAACCGGAGCTGGGCTACCTTGACCTGCCTGCTCCCGAGATAAGCCTGCCCGGAGGGGAGGTCGTCGGCCTGGCCGAGGCCGCGGTGGCCGGTGTGGCGGCCCTGGATGTCGTCTGCGGCTGGGAGCGGGTCATACTGATGGATTCCATCCAGACCATCGACGGGGTCCCGGGAACGGTACTGCGCCTTGGCAAGGAGAACTTCCAGGATACGGTACGTACCGCCTCGCCTCATGATCTGGACCTGTTCTCGGCCCTGGAATTCGGAGCCGAGCATGGTTTCGAGGTACCCGGACAAGTGATAATCTATGCCATCGAGGCATTGGATGTCATCACCTTCCACGAGGGTCTCGGAAAGGTCGTGGCCGGGGTCGTGCCCGAGGCCGCAAAGCGGATACTGTCCGAACAGTTCGATGTTCAGTGACCGGCCGGATCATATGAACAGCAGGATAGCCAGTGCCATCACCGGACTCAGATGGAAGGCGAATCCCTCCAGGATGGAGGTGATGTTCCAACGTCGGGCCATCTTGTGGGGTGTGGCCATAGCCTGGTCCAACACCTCGGTGGCCCTTTCCACGATCTGCCCGGTGTATCGTGATGCCAGGCTCCTGAGGAAACCGGGTTCTTTTTTGCCATCCCCTCTGGCTGAAGTGACGAGCGACTGACCCCATCTTCTCAATCGGTCATAATAGGAGCGATAGCGGTCGATATCGGTTTTGACGATCTTGACGATGACCTGGCGGGTCTTCAATATGCGACGCAGATCGAAGATGGAATGGATCACCAGGAAGACCACCAGGGTGGCTGAGACCCAGAGTTTGGTGTCGTTCCAATCGCCGCCGAAGGGACCCACTGCCAGCCTTACTCCCAGACCCACGAGCAAGGGCACGATCAGGCCTATGGCGAGGTTGATGGCGATGGACCTGCCCCTGGGCAACTCCAGCAACCGTTCCCAGCCCCAGCCCAGGTGGCGACCATGGCGGTGCATGGCCTTCAATCCCGGTCCTGCCAGTAAGAGCAGTCGTTGTACCGCCGGTAACCAGATGAAGCCCTTGAAGTAGAGCTCCCAGGGAGTGTTCCACCAGGGCCAGTCAAACATGGCCTGCCTCATGTTCTGGCAGCCTGGATGGATGACCGATAAAGGCTGGTGGTCTGGGAGAGCGGAACATCGAGAACACTTCACTGCAAGCTCGCTTGGCTGGCGTTACACCAGTGCCATCCTATTTGTCATTTGGCATACCTTTTCAACCAAACCCATAAATCCTCATCCACCGTCCATTCATCATTGACCGATAGCGATGCCGACCAGCCTGAGCCTGATGTTACAGATCACCATCGATCAGGGGCCGCCAACCCCGATGCTCCTTTAAAGAATAAAGATAACTCACCCTCCCTGGAACCAGAGCCCTCTTCTGGGGATGCCGGGCCCGACCCGACCCCGGATCACGACGATAATATCGATGATGGGCCTGAACTGGAAGATAAAAGCGAT
>CAYSUX010000096.1:0-10329 GCA_964434315.1 uncultured archaeon | reverse complement strand
GGGTCAAGGGTAAGTCATCCGGCCAAGCGTCGGGTGTGCTGTAGTTCCCGGGTTGTAGGCTAGAAAGGCCAGGGCTCTAGCCTATCTTAAAATACCGTGAAAGATGTAAATCTGCTATGAACGCAGCCGAATCAGCGGCGATAATGTCCCATCTACAGGCTATCCGCGAGGACCTCGACTACATCAAGGAGCACATGGTGGACGCCGATACGATATTAACTCCCGAAGAGGAGGCCAGACTGGAGGAGAGTCTGGAGGAGTAACGGCAAGGCAAAACAACTCCTCTTTCTCAGATCAAGAAGGAATTGGGTCTCTCAGATGCTTGAAATTACCTTATCCAAAGCCGCAAAACGGTTTCTGAGAAAAATCGAAACCCTAACTGCCAGGAGGGTTGTTGAAAAGATTGAAGCCCTGGCAGCCGAGCCCTTTCCGCCCGATGTTAAAGGGTTTCCGGGTGCAAAGACAAGGTATTTCGGGTACGGGTTGGCCAATATCGAATCCTCTATTTGGTTTATTATGATAAAAATGAAGTATTAGTGGCCGACATCGACAAAAGGGAACGAGCCTATTAATCTACCACCACCAACCCCGGTTGCAAAAGCGCTTCGGGACCTCCTCCCATTTGGCCAGCCAGCGCTTTACCTCCAGCCGGTAGCGCTTGTTGAGGTAGCGGCGGTACCAGGCCGGGTCGTGGTCGAACCAGCGGCTTTCGCGACGATCGGTTCGGGACATCTTTGAACTGAACCTCAAGATATGCCTCGGGTGGCTTTGGAGGAGCCTCACCAAACTGCCTTTATAAGATTTTTGGGTTTTAGGTTTTGGTTTTTGGACTGGACCTCCAGACCATGCCTTGCCCAACCTTGCTTTAAATAACCATCGTCGGTAATCCTTCCTTCGCCATTACCCACCGGTCCTCTATCATCCTCGGTATTGGTCACCGGGTCGATCAGGCTTTTCGGGTCGCAAGCGATCTACCACGATCTAGCGCTTCGGGTCGAGTTCGGGTCTTGTTTGGATTGCCAGGTTGAAATGAAAGCCCCGATCACATGCCCATGCGAAGGAAGCCCTGGGGATTGGATACGATGGCATCCCACGGATTGTGAGGTGCCCCTTCCTCGTAATCGCCATCGTCCTGCTCCATGATCATCTCCAGAAGCAGGTTGACGGTGGAGCGCAGAGAGTCCAGTTCATCGCGTAATTGGGTAATCGTTTCATTCAGTTTGTTGATATCCTGGGGTTGTGAACGCTTGTGGGGCATGGCGGCGCATCCTGGCATTGTTATGTTGATTGTAGGTTTGAGCAGTATAAAAACACTATGTCTGAAACCTTCACACGACAACGACGTCCGACGATTTTGTACTGCCTGCCTGTCTGTCTGTCTGTTTGTTTGTCTGTGAGATTAGACGGGGTCTTCCGGGACCCCTGCCATACGTGCCACAAGCTTGCGGCTCTCGCCCGGACCCCGGGCATAGAGAATGTCGTTGGCCTGCAATATCGCGGATGCCCCGGGACCGATTATCCATTCCGACCCACGTTGTATCGCGACGACCCGGGCCCCCACCTCGGAGGCCAGTTTCAAACCGCCCAGGGTCTCCCGGTCCAGTCGGGAATCCGGGTCGATCCGGACCTGGAAGATGTTGGCGTCGGCATCGGCCGTGGCGAGCCTCAGGACCGGGTGTGGTTCCACGTCCCGCAGGACCACATCGGCGATCTCACGCGCTGAGTCCCCGATGGCCTCCAGCGACTCGGCCAGGCGGATGATGGTCAGTACCCGGTCTATCTCCTTGGAGGCCACATTGGCCAGGGCCTGCCGCTGAAGCCGGAACTGCTGCTGGTCCATCCAGGTCTCCAGGTCCATCACCGCCTGGGCCAGTTGCCGGTTGTTGGCCAGCAGGGCCGAGTAGGCCAGGTCCAACATCAGCTCGGAGCGGTTCTTCATGGCCAGTAGCTCGGTTCCCAGAGGTCCCGGGTTCAGTTCATCGGTTCCGGTCATCAGAGCGCCTCCTCGCCTTTGGCAAAGCGTAACAGATGCTGGAAGCCGTCGGCGGTACCGGCGCACAACAGCACATCGTCGGTCTCGAAACCGAAGTTCGGCTCGATACCGAAGTACCATTTCTGGCTTCTGCGGACCGCCACCACCCGGTTACCGGTCTCGGTCTCCAGGTGCAGGTCGCCGACGGTACGGTTGGCCAGGGGTGAATCGGGCATGAGCTGCAATCGGTTGATCTTCTCATCGGCCTTGGCCAGCAGCCCCGGAAGGAATGACAGGTCCGAGCTGGTATGGACGAGCTGGGCGATGTCGCTGGCGGCATTGGAGATGTCCTCGACCGCGCCGGCCACCTGAAGGACCCCGGACAGGGCCTCGGCCTGGTCGATGTTCTGTGCCGCCAGCATGGCGTTGATCCTGACATGGTAGAGCAAGGTGTCCATCCTCTGTTCCAGAAAGGTCACCTCCTCGGCGATCTCCTTGTCGTCCAGCAACAGGGCCGAGTAGGCCAGGTCGGCGACCAGCTTGGAGATATCCAGCATCTCGGTCAGAAGCTCCCGGACCGAGGTCGGCTCGTACTCTATCTCGCGGAACTTCTCGCCCCGTTCCCGTTGCCAGAAGCCTCTCAATCGTTTAAGTTTCAAATTACCAGACCTACCATTACGATCAGGCACGCGATGCCTGCGATGTCACAGCCGGTTGTCACGGCCGGGGGGACCAGATTGTCGGGGTCGAGCCCATGCCGGTAGCTCCACAGGGCCACTACCACGGCCAGGACCACGACGAAGGATACAAGGAGGATTCCGGTGCCGACCATTATCATCATCAACTGGAAAAGGTTCAGGTCCAGTTCTACACCGGTTGCCAGGGCGCCCATGTATAAAAGGATAGCCAGGCAGGAATAGGCGAGGAGGCCCATGAGGCCGGACCAACCCATCTCCTTGCGCAGGGCCCTGTTCCATTTCGGTTCCAGAATGCCGCCATGGAGACCCGAGCTCAGCCTGGCCCCCAGGATCGAGCCCACATTCCCTCCTGTCGCGTTGAGCAGAGGTAGCAGGGCCAGCAGGACCACGGTCTCCAGAAGGGTCTCGGCCGAGGCCATCAACAGCCGCCCACCCAGCAATTCCAGAAGCAGACACACCATCAGGACCGGCAGGCTTTCGGTTACGATGCGCTTCCACCGGTAGGCGCTCATACGACCCCCCCGATCAGCAAGGAGATGGCCAACAGTAGCCAGAGCAGGCCCACCATGTCCCCGGCGGTTGTGAGCAGGGGAGCCGTCACGTTATCGGGGTCGAGCCCTTTGCGATGGCTCAGCCAGACGATCCCAACGGTCACGCCGGCCAGGGATATTCCCGCGCCCAGCCCCGCCATAAGGGCTATCGACAGGTAGATGGCAAGGCTTACCACCGCATCCCCGGCCACCGAGGCCAGGCCATAGCCCAACAGACCCACGACCAGTGAACCGATGAGGGTCAGGACCAGGGCCGCGATCAGGTTCTGGCGCAGTTCCTCGTTCCAGAAGCGGTCGGGTCCCCACAGGCCCAGGTGGATGGCCGAGCATAGACGGGAGCCCAGGGCCACCTCCACCGCCCCCTTCAACCCCACGAGAGCCGGTACCATCACCAGCAGCTCAGGATGTTCGCGAAATGGCTCCACCATGAAACCCAGGAGACTCCCGGAGCCCAACTGCATCAACCCCGCCACTATGACCAGTGGCAGACTCTGGCGCAGGAGGTGGCTCGACATCGGTGGTGTCCTCCATGGGTTTCTGACCGGGGAGGTCCTTCATATTATAAGCATTACCAACGCCAGCCAGGCGTTGCAACACCCCAAAGGCATCGTTCGCCGTCCGTCCAGGAAACAGGTAGACCAAACCTTTTGTGGCCTGGCCCCCTCTACCGGCGATGATGTCCGCTCCTGCTTGTGCTTTGGATCGGGAACGCGCCCCTTCCGGTCTTGAACCGGTCCGAGAGGGCGAAACCCCGGCAGCCCGGTCTCAAGCAGAGCTCACGCAGGAGGTTCGCTGATGGCCGGAGGCGCGCGACTGGTTGTCATCGCGGCCCTGGTGGGCAACCTGGCCATCTTCGTCGTCAAGCTGTTCGCGGCACTGATCTCGGGCTCCTCGGCGATGACGGCGGAGGCCTTCCACTCATTATCCGATACCCTGAACCAGGTCCTCCTGCTCATTGGCCTGAAGCTGGCGGCCCAACCTCCCGACGAGCGCCACCCCTTCGGTTACGGAGCCGAGCAATACTTCTGGTCCCTGATCGTGACCATGGCGCTTTTCGGTGTGGCCGGCGGGCTCTCTGTCTACGAGGGCCTTGTGCGCCTGGCCCACCCCCATGAGCTGGAAGGCCTGAAATGGGTCTACTGGACCCTGGCTCTGAGCTTCGGATTCGAATGCGGCTCCTTCTTCTTTGCCTACCGGGAGATACGTCACTACCAGAAGAAGAATGGCTTCGCGAGCCTGAAGGAGACGGTTATGGGTTCCAAGGACCCGGTCACCACCACCGTGCTCTTCGAGGACTCCCTGGCTCTGGCTGGTCTGGCCATCGCCTTCTTCGCGGTCCTGGGAGTGGATAAGCTGGGCCTTGCCTGGCTCGACGGCCTGGCCTCCCTGGCCATCGGATTGCTGTTGATGACCTTCAGTCTCTTTCTGGCTAGCAAGGTGAAGGGGCTCCTCATCGGCGAGGCTGCCCGGCCCGAGAAGATCGCCCGGCTCAAGGAGGCCCTGAGTAGCCTGTCGGTCATCGAGAAGATCGAGGAGCTGCGCACCATGCATCTCAGTCCCGATCTGGTTCTGGTCAATCTGGAGGTGCTCTATATCGACGGCCTCGATACCGACGGCGTGGCCGATGCCGCCAAACAGGTGGACCGGGTCGTCACCGAGGTCTTCCCCAACAATCTATGCTTTGTGGAAGGCCAGCCTGACTAGGTAAAAGTTCAAAGGTCAATTAAGCCAGACGGTGGCAGGCGGTCAGGCGGGCCTGGTGACAGCCAGCCGCAGTGCAGCGTGTGGAACCTGGCGGGGGTTATGGTTAAGGCAATGACTATGACAACTGTACCCGAACGAACAAACGTTAACTTTATATATCACGAAAAACAAGTAGTGTATGCTGGTAGCAAAATGTCTTACACTCGTGCGAGGCTATTGCCTCAATACAGCGAGGTTGCCAAGCCAAGGCGCCCAAAGCCCTCGCTGGCCGAGCTGGTCAAATATCAATTGGGCCTGCTCGCGCCCTACTTTCGCAAGACCTAGTCCGTCGATCGGCCAAAGGGCTAATAGCGCCCCGGGACATAAGGGTGCGTGAAGCCCAAGGCCACCGTGCAGCTCAAACCGGGAACCCTGGGGCTTGAAGAGCCCGAGAACCTGGGAGTCGTGCTGAACCTGAAGAAGACGGGCAAGAAGCGCCAGGTCGAGGTGTACACCCTCAGGGGCAAGGCTACGCTCAACCGGGAACGGGTCAAGGCCCGAGATCTGCCCGACTTCTCCGGCGACCTGGACGACAAGGCTGCCATCAGTAACCATCTCAGGTCTCTGAGCCGAAAGAAAAGAGCGAAAAAGAGTGAAAAAAGCTCCTCAGAACCACAGGAGGGCCTGTCCGAGGTAAACCTCTGGAAATCCTGCAAGAGGTCTCGTGATGACTGCAAGAGGTCTCGTGATGACTGCAAGAAGTCTCATGATGACTGCAAGAGGTCCCGGGATGAAGGGGATACCATCACCGAACTGGCCGGGGTCTGGTATAAAACCCCCTCTCCGAAACCCTCCCAGGTCAGTGAGCTGGAATTGGCCCTGCAGGAGTGGCGCCGTTCCGGTTTGGAATACTTCCAGACCCTGGGCCGGCAGTTCAGACCCCTTGACGACGATGAGCTGAAGGCAAATCGACAGAAGGCCCGGGAATTGAAGGAGTTGCTCGCGGCTTTTAGAAGGGGTCGCGGCCTCATGGATGAGGACGAGGATAAGGACGATGCCGAGGAAGACCGGAACCCGAGGTATCAGGCTCCTCTGGAATCGGTGGCCCTGTCTGGGCAACAGAATGACCTTCTCGAGCAGCTCTGCCCCCTTCTGGCGGCCTATATCATCGAGGGTCGTTGGCCGGATGAGGGGCCTTATGGCAAGGGTGTGGCCAAGGCCGCCGGCTTTGAATGGCACCAGGGCCTGAAGAACCTGGTGAAAATACAATCGGGTTCACGCTACAACATCGACGGGGCCATCAAGTTCCTTCTGTGGCGGGGCTTCTGGGACCCATCGAGGGTCATCAGCGGCTTGACCCATCGCCATGGCGATTCAAAGGAATTCCCCTTCAAACTGGAATACCCGACCTTCCTTGTGAAACAGACCGACAGGCTACCGGACGTTCTCGACGATGATTATTTAAAGCAAAGAACCGATCTACGCTATCTTCGATGCTATACCATCGACCCACCAACGGCCCGGGATTTCGATGACGCCATCGGCCTTGAATCATCTGACGACCTGAAGCCCGGACAGGTGGCGCTGTGGGTACACATTGCCGATGTCTCATACTATGTCGAACCCGAGACCGCGCTGGACCAGGAAGCGTACGAAAGAGCCACCTCGGTCTATCTTCCGGATCGGGTGTTGCCGATGCTGCCTCCCCGCCTATCCGACGATCTTTGTTCCCTGCGGGCCGGCGTCGATCGACTGGCCATGTCGGTCAGGATGGTGGTTGACCGCGGGGCCGTGGTGGACATCACACCCCACAGATCGGTCATCCGGGTGACCGAGAACCTGGCCTACCCCGAGGCCCTCGAACGGGCCCATGCCGGCGATGAGGACCTGGCGCCCCTGTTCGCTCTGGCTGCCGATATGCGAGCCCCCCGGGATCGACTGGAGATCGATAGCAAGGAGCGCAAGATCCACCTTGAACCCGAAACTATCGGGCTGGAATGGAAATCGGCCACAGAGGCGACCGAGGCCATAGAGACATTCATGGTCGCCGCCAACGAGGCAGTGGCGGAATGGCTCACAGAAAAGGGTGTTCCCCATCCCTATCGTTGCCATGATCGGCCAGGACGCAGCGCCATCGAGGAGCTGAACGACACCCTGAGGTCAGCCGAACTGGACCTGCGGGTGGAGATGGACTGGGAGGCGGTGGAAGAGCTACGGGCCGGTGATAAAGACGGGCCCGGGGTCGGGGCAGAACAGGCGGATGAGGACGGGAATGGAGACCTGGGCGCGACCCTGGCCGAGATGGCGGGAACGTTCGGCGGCAACATCTCGATCAAGCTACCCCGGGGGATGGAGAGCCTTCTGGATAATGGCAAGGATGGCAAGAATGTGAAGGATGGTGAGATAAAGACGCCTGCCTTCCCTGATGAGGTCGAACTGGAACTGGGGGCCATCTACCGAAAGGCCCTCAACCGGACCCTGCGACGACTCTACGGTGAACTACCCGGGGATCTGGCCCCGGTCATGGTCGGCAGGGTACTGCGGGCGGCAAGGGAAGCTTACTACACCACCACCAATACCGGCCACTTCGGCCTGGGCTCCCGCTGCTACTGTCATTTCACCTCCCCTATCCGTCGTTACCCCGACCTGCTGGTCCACCGCCAGTTGAAGGCCGCCCTGGATGAGGTCGAGCCGCCTCACACCATCGAGGATCTGGCCGAGATGACCGACCATTGCTCCGAGCGTTCACGACAGGCGGCCAGTTTCGAGTACCAGGTCATCGACATCTGCCTGGCCCTCAAGGGTCACCTCGAAGGGGCGACCGGCGAGACCCTTTCCGGACGGGTGGACGGCATCATCCCGGCCCGGGTCTTCCTGAAGCTGGAGAACGGCAACGAGGCTGCCCTGTCGACGCGTAGCCTGGGTGTTGACCTGGAGGTGGACCCCACCGGCGCCCTGCTCCTGGGGCCCGGTCGTGACGGAACCGACCTGACCAGAGAACTGACCGAGGGTGACGGTATGGAACTGGATGGTCGGGTCCTCGAACCTCTGCTCAGGCTGGGACAGAAACTCCTGCTCAGGGTCGTCGGGATCGATCTGTTGGAAGGTCGGTTGGAAGTGGTCCTGGTAAAGTAGAGCTTCTGGTGAACGGTGAACTCCCGATCCTGGTTCCCAGGCCATAGGGTCTGAATTGATTGATTGAACTGAACAGAATCGATATTCTATTCTATCTGTCTGAGAACTTGACTCTTTCCTTTGCCTGGTCGGGTTATCTTATCACGGAGGCGCTATCGGGGGCCATTCCTCTTTCTCTTTGGCAGGCTTGACCTGGGGCTCCTCGTTGGGATCGTAATGAAACATATTGAATTCCTTCAAATGGGATTATATAAACACTCTGCCACCGGGAGTTCACATATCTATGACAATAGTGTTCCTGCCAACCCAGTTCAGGGGTTATTTGGCCAGGCCCAGGGCCTTCTCGAAGTAGGGTATCGTCCTCTTCAACCCATCCTTCAGGCGCACCTTCGGTTCCCAGCCCAGCCGTTCCTTCGCTCTGGTGATGTCAGGGCAGCGGCGAACAGGGTCATCCACCGGCAAGGGGTGGAATTCCAGCTCGGATGAGGAGCCGGCTAGCTCCAGCACCTTCTCGGCCAACTCCAGCATGGTGAACTCCACCGGGTTGCCCAGGTTCACCGGTAACTGGGAGCCATCGTCGGATGGGGCGTCCATCAGGGCCATGAGCCCGCCTACAAGGTCCGAGACATAGCAGAAGGAACGGGTCTGCTGACCATCGCCAAAGACCGTCAAAGGCTCGCCCTTGAGAGCCTGGATGATGAAGTTGGAGACCACCCTGCCGTCCTTGACATCCATGAATGGGCCGTAGGTGTTGAATATGCGAGCCAACCGGGTATCGACGCCTTCCCGTTGATTGTAGGCCATGAACAGGGCCTCGGCCACCCGTTTTCCCTCATCGTAGCAGGCTCTGGGTCCGATGGAGTTGACATTGCCCCAGTAGCTCTCGGTCTGGGGGTGGACCGCCGGGTCACCGTAGATCTCCGAGGTGGAGGCCTGCAGGATCGGCACACCCAGCCGCTTGGCCATGCCCAGGACATTGAATATCGCCGTGGTGCCCATCTTCAGGGTGCGGATGGGGTTGTACTGATAGTGCATGGGAGAGGCCGGGCAGGCCAGATTGTAGATGGCCTTCAGATGCTCGGGATAGTAGGGTTCCACCAGATCCCATTTGAGAAACTCGTAGCCGGAGCGGTCCATGAGACGCTCGGCGTTGGCGAGCAGCCCGGTCGAGAGGTTGTCCAGGCATAAGACTCGATAGCCCCGATCCAGTAAGGCCTCGCAAAGGTGGGTGCCCAGGAAACCGGCGCCCCCGGTAACCATGACGCGACCATTCTCACTCATGGCTTAACCCCATAAGATATCTGGAGTATTCCGAACCGTACCTGGAATCCAGGGAGAGCCGGGTATGTGCGGCCAGCCAGTCGGGAATGTTGCCGATATCGTATCGCTGACCCGTGTAGGTTTGGGCCAGCATGTCGTGACCGTGTTGGGTGGCGCAGGCCGCCATGGCGTCGGTGAGCTGTATCTCGCCACCAACTCCGGGTTTGGTCTTGCGTAGCTCGTCGAAGATGCACGAGGTGAACAGATAACGTCCCAGGATACCCAGATCGGAGGGCGCGTCCTCGGGCCTGGGTTTCTCGACCATCCGTTCGACCTTCATGAGCTCGTCACCGATGGGAGTCCCGCCCACGATGCCAAAGGAAGTGGTCTTCATGGGTGGTACCTTGAACACCGAGAAGATCGGAGTTAGACGTTCCTTGTAAACCTGGACCAGACGGGCCGTGCACGGCGTGGAGTCGATGCAGATGGTGTCTCCCAGCATCACGGCGAAGGGGCGCTCACCCACATGCCGGGCTCCGCATAGTACCGCGTCTCCCAGTCCTTTCTGTTCCTTCTGCCGAATGTAGTGGATATCGGCCAGCTCGGCCACCTCACGGACTCGCTTCAATTCGGCCTTGCGACCGGCCTTCTCCAGGGCCAGCTCCAGTTCCACCGAACGGTCGAAATGGTCCTCGATGGCCCGCTTGCCCCGGCCGGTTACGATCAGTATATCGGTGATGCCGGAGGCCACCGCCTCCTCCACGACCCACTGGATGGTGGGTTTGTCCACCACCGGTAGCATCTCCTTGGGCTGGGACTTGGTCAGGGGCAGGAAACGGGTACCGAATCCGGCGGCGGGGATGAGGGCCACCAGGTCCAGATCATCGACCGGTCTTCTGGATGCCATAGGAGTTGGGCAGGACCGGGGCTTACAAAGGCTTTTCTCGAATCAATCAAATCAATCACGAGCCGGTCAAATGGGAATACCATTGCCGTTTGCTTTGTCGTTACCATTGCCCATTGCCATTGC
>CAYSUX010000095.1:0-10429 GCA_964434315.1 uncultured archaeon | reverse complement strand
CCCCACGATATCAAGGGCACTGGCATCGCCTGCTTCACTGTACTGGCCCCGGGCTTCGAGCCATCGGAGGAGCTGCGCGACGAACTTGCCGACCACGTGGCCGGCCTGCTGGGCAAAGTGGACCGGCCGGACAGGGTCCTGTTCGTCGATGAACTGCCCAAGACCCGTTCGGCCAAGATACTGCGCCGTCTGGTGCGGGATGCTCATCTGGGCAAGAGCGACAATGAGCTGGGCGACCTGTCAAGTCTGGAGCGGCCCGAGGCGCTGGCGGCCATACGGGAGGCCCTTTGAACGCGAACCAACGCCTGACGACCCCTTAGGGGTCGTTGAACATAGCTTTAAATAAATTGCGACGCTTCCAAATCCATCAGATATCGACAGGCGAAGATCATGCGACACATACTGATGACCATCTTGATATTCGCGGCTTTTATACTCTTGCCTTTCACCGCCATGGTTCAGGGTGTAGAGACCACGGAATTCATATATAAAAACAACAGTACCGAGGATTTTTCGGTTGAACTACAAGAGGAAAGTGATGGATATTACAAGGATTATTTCTCAATCGATTTCCCAGCGGTCAATGTGACCTCGGCCGCCTTCGATATCTCTCCCATGGAGTACAACGACTCCTATGCCAGGGATGTTCAGATAAACGATAGCAATCACAGTATGGCCGAATGGGCCTACTCGGGTCAGGGATACGGGGCCTTCGGGTATCAGAAACAGTTCCACGATAGTCGCACCAGCCGCTCCTTATCCTTCAATGAACCGGATTACCAGGACCAGGCCCGCATGATGCTGCCAGCCAACGCCACCGTAAAAAGCGCCTCTGTGGATATCTCGGGCAGGCCGGCAGGCTCCGACGCCCTGGAAGATGGCCAGGTTGCTTCGGTGAGCACGAACCAGGGTTCACAGTCTTATTATCCGGCCATGGCTATCGATGACTCCGGCAATGTCCACGTGGTCTGGTGTGACTATGGTGATCTCTCAGGAGGTAGTGATTCATATTACGATGTCTTTTACCGTCGCTGGGATAGCACCAAATGGACCGACATCCAACAGTTAACTGGACAAAGAACCACTAGCGGTTATGCCTATCCCAGTATCGATGTTGAAGGTTCAAATGTCTATGTCGCATGGAACGGTTATCGAATTGTCAATAGCTCTTCTCGATACACAATCGATGTAGTAATTTCCGATGATGGCGGGGATAGTTGGGACAAGCCGATAAATGTGGCTGGAGAGTCGAGTGATAACACCAATAATTACGACCCCGTTATAGCTACCGATGGCTCCGAGGTCTATGTGGTCTGGCGTGATTACTCGAACAACGAGGGAGAGAGCCGGTACGAATACGATGTGAGCTTCAGGGCCTCTGATGACCGGGGAGCCAACTGGGGGAATATCAAAACCATCTCAGAGGATGCCTCCACGGATATAGAGCACTCATACTATCCGGATATGTTTGTTGGCGGTTCCACGATCTATACCGTCTGGTACGACAACGGCAATCATGATGGAGATGATACAGCCGATACTGATATCGTCCTTCGTTCCAGCACCAATAATGGACAGACATGGTCCACCATTTCCCTGGTCTCCACCAGCGTCGAGTATGCCTACTACCCGCAGGTTGCCGACGATGGCTCCGGCAACGTCCATGTAGTGTGGCAGGAACGGGATACCAACGGTAACGGTGGCAACACGATCCTATATCGCAAATCCGCCAACAGCGGTTCCAGTTGGGGTTCCGTCACCACGGTCTCCGATGATGATGAAGATTATCTACCCCAATACCCGGCCATTGGTGTTACGGGCAATGATGTCTATGTGGCCTGGCAACAGTACGATGCCGATGATACCACAATCCACCAGATCAAGCTCCGCTACTCTTCCAATAGTGGCAGTTCCTTCAACAGCGGCACCATAATCGATACCGAAGGCTATTCAAGGGTCAGGGATAGGGTACACCTGGAGGTAGACGGCGACGATAATATCTGGGCCACCTGGGTCGATGAACAGCAAAGAGCCTGGACCGAGGGGACCGGCTGGGTGGGTAGCGAACGGGACATCTGGGTCCGCCAGGGCGACACCGGAGGTTCAAGCTGGGAAGTTCCCCTTATAGCCTCCGAGTATCATTACGAAGCCAATTCCTACTGGCCTACGGTCAAGGTGGATGAGGAGGGCACCTACTACATGGTCTACTATGACATGGGTGATCTGGAGGGCAACGGCAACACATTGCATTCACAAGGTGACGGTGATATCTTCTTTGCCAGATCCACCGACGAAGGCCAAACCTGGTCCGATCACAACGTGGTCTCTCACTGGGAAGGTGACTCAAACACCTATGCTAATAGTTATTCCTATTCTGCCGCTCTGGCCCTCGGACCCGAAGATACGGTCTATGTGGCCTGGCACGACTATGACCGTAACCATTCTGACGATACCTATAGATACAAAATATATTTTAGAAAATCTACGGACGATGGAGCAACCTGGGGTGAGATTCAGGTCCTTTCAACCGGGACCAGCACATTCTATCAACCGCGATTGGCCGCCGTCGGGGATAACGTCTATTTCACGGCCAGACAGTACGATAGCGGTACCTACGATCTGGTTTTCAGGTATTCTATAGATCAGGGGGATACCTGGTCAGATTCCGAATCGCTCACCAGCGACATAATCTATGATATCAGTCTGGCAGCCGATGGTGACAATGTCCTGGTTGGATACACATATGGTAGTTACAGCTATTATCAACTCTCGACCGATGGCGGCGAGAGCTTTGAGTCCGAGAAGCGGGTCCCCTCCGATGATTATACCTATGAACCGATGTTCACCCTTGATGGTTCATATATATACATCGTCTGGAGGGGATACGAAGGCAACGATGATAGCTATTACGACGCGGTCTTCTCTTGCTCCAGCGATCTGGGAGAATCCTGGCATGAGCCCATCTGGATCTCCAACAACAGCGGCCGGTCCATCTACAACTATCCTTCCATAGCTTCCGACGAAGGTCTGGTCTATGTGGCCTTCAACTACTACAACGAGGATGATCTGCGAACAGATGTCTTTGTGACCTTTTCCGATGATTATGGCGCACACTGGGAGGAGCCGACTCCCATATCCAACGAGGACAGTCAAAAGTACATCTCCAGTACCTATCAGACCTCCATCACCATCAAAGGTCAGGCCATGTTCGCCTGGGCCTTCTACGACTCTACAAGTGGTAAGACCCATTACCAGATAATGACCCGCACCACCGAGGCCAACGCCTATCCCGAGAACCCGGATCTCAACATCCTCACCGGCGCCAACGACAATACCGCTGAATGGAGCCACGACGGAGAGCTGAACCGTGATAACTCGCCCCAGACCCTCGAAGGTTCCGAATTCGTCGATGCACTGAACGACGCCCTGTCATGGGCCATTTCCAGCGGGAATACCCAGGTCGATGAATTCGGAGTCGAGATGGCCAATATCTCCATCAAGGGCACGGCGGACTCCATCGGTCGCCTGCTGCTGCATAACATGGAGATCCACTACGATGTGACCTTCACCGTCACTGGAGAACGCCTGCGAAAATCCTTCGAGAAGGACCAGGAGGATGCCGAGCGCAACAGCAAGGACATCGCCTTATCCAAGTTCATCGTGGAAGGCACCACCGAGGGCGGGGCCCATATCTCCAACTTGAGGCTCAACACGGCCGATGCCGACCTGGAGCTGGAAGATCTCAAGGCTCTCGGCGCTCGAGAGGAGGGCAATGACCTGGAGCTCTCGGTCGAGATAACCAACAAGGCCACAAGCGACATCAACGCCGATGCCGAGGTCATCTTCTGGATCGATAACAATGACGATGGCTCGTATGACCTGGGCGAGGATGTGGCCACAGAGAGCCTGGAGGACCTTCCCAACGACGGCTCGAGCACCCTGGTCACCGGGACCTGGAGTAACATACCCTCAGGTGATCACGATCTCTATGCCACCATCTGGCATTCCTCCCCGGAGGACATGGTCGACACCACTGACAATGAGCTCATGATGTCGGTGAGCGTCACCAAGCTCTATGCCCAAGTCACGATAGATGACATCTCCTTCGACCCTGATCCTATCGAGGGAGAGGAGACCGAGGTGTCCATCACCTTCCTGAACGACGGTGACAAGACCGGTTACGTCGACATAGTCGTATACGCCGACAATACCGCTGGCGATGACATCTACAACGCTTCCAATATCGACGTCCCGACCGACGGGCCGACGGACGAGCCTTTCACCTGGCTTGTCACATCCATTGATAAGTTCATCATCGAATGGTCCGTGGATAGCGAGGAACAGGATGACCACGAGGAGGATATCGATATCCTGGCCTTGCCCGATTTCGAGCTTGTGAACATAAGCTGGGTGCCGACAGCCATCTCTGATAACACCGAGGTCAACTTCACGATGATCTGGGATTACAAGGGTGATATCGCCATCGAAGCCACAGTCGAGCTGATGCTGACACAGAAGAGCCAGGAGGATAAGACCTACTCTATCATCTTCGAGGCCGGTTACGAGATAGCGCCCCGGGAGACCCTGGAGTTCAACCAGCAGAAGAAGCTGACCAAGATCAGATTGCCCTTCGATAACTTCTATGCCGAGTATACCCTGATAGCTTCCATCTACAACATCGAACCCCAGGATAACAAATTCGTCGATTCCTGGGATTCGAATGACCCTGACTTCATCTTCGAGGATGACAGCTACACGCTCACGGTGACCTCCCCACCGGACATCAGCCTGGAGAGTATCTCGGTCGATGGTGAGCTGGATGCCAACGAGGATGTCGAGGTTGAGGTTGATATCATCAACTTTGGTGAATCCGCCGCCACCGGCACCCTTGTGCTCTATACCAAAATGACAGGTACGGTGGAATCGAAAGTGGCTTTTCAGGAGTTTGAGATCGGTGGTTTTGGCTCCTCCGAGACTGTGACCATCATCTATGCCATTCCCGACGGTATCGATGGCACCTTCACTTTCATCGTCCGGGTCGAGGATGTCCTGCCGGCGGACTTCATTGACTCCACAGAGGACAAGGAGATCGAGGAAGAGGACATCGTCATCCACGGTAATTTGAAGATCAACAGTCCTGAAGATTCCACCAGTAATTCCCTGATATTCGCCATGATCGGTGGGATCATCGTCGTCATGGCCGGCGCGGGAGTCTTCCTGATGCGTACCATGAAGGGCAAGGAGGACGATACAACTGATGATGGTGCAGGCGCGCCCATGCCAGGTACCCCGGCGGCGCCGCAACCCACAGCTCCGGCCTCGCCGGCCGCGGCCACCGGCACCCCGACCGCCCCACAGCCCACAGCCCCGGCAGGCGCGGCACCGGCTCCCGCACCCCCTGCCGGCGGCGCGACCCCACCTGCGGCTGCCGGAGCGGCAGCCGGGGCCGCGTCGGTCCAGCCGGTCACCATCAAGTGCCCTTCGTGTCAGACCTCGTTGAAGATAACCTCGACCCAGCGGCCCATCGTTGTAGCCTGCCCCTCCTGTTCCACCAAGCTCAAGCTGGAGAAGTAGCTCGAACAGGGCAATCCGGCCTTCGGTCAACCCCAGGCCAGGAAGAATGCCATGAACGCGAGGTTCGATATGGCGCAAAGGGACCCCAGGGCCACGCAGCCTTGCCAGATATGATCGTAATGGGGTATGGAGTCGCCGCCAGGCCAGAAGAAACGGTGGTAAACCAATACCTGCAAGGGCAGGAACCAGCCGGTTGCCAGTAACAGCTCATGGGTCCAGGGGTAGAGCTCGAACAGCCCCGAGGCCACCAGGCAAAGATCACCTGCGACCAGCAGGACAAAACCCAGCTTCAGGGCTCTGGGGATGCCGAAACGAACTGCCAGCGAATGGGTGGCCACGACCCTGTCAGCCGCGAAATCGGCCACTGTGGTCGGGGCATACAGGGCTCCCAGGGTGAGCACGATGGCTGCCAGGTACAGCAAGGGGAACTCCACCATGGGCTCGGCCAGCGACCAGCCGACCAACGGCATGATAAGACCAAAGCCCATGGCATTGGTCACAAGGTCGGCGCCGCCATGATGTTTGAGCCCGGTGGTAGGATAGGAATAGGCCATCGACAGGGTCACAAAAGCCCCGACCAGCAACAGTGGTTCCCAGGATCGACGCTGGGCAATGAGGTGTCCCGTGGCGCCTGCCAGGGCCAGCGCAGCTCCAACGAGTAATATATAAAGAAAAGTCACGGTTCGGGTACCTATCCGCCGTTGTACCAGCAATGAGAAGGACTTGCGTGGGTTCCCCTGGTCGGCCACACGATCCACCAGGTTGTTGAGCAGGAAGGTGGAGCCGGTGAGCAAGGGGCCGACAACGACGAACAGAAGGAAGGCCGCCAGGTCCGGGATCGCCAGTTTCGTGGCGATGACCCAGCCCACCCATGTGGGTGTCCAGGCCACCATCCAGTACTCCACACCGGCCAGGCGCAGGAGCCCCAGTATAAAGGAGGACTGTGTTGTCTGTGTCTCTGTTGTCTGTTTGGCGGTGGCGGCATCGGCGGGCCGGCAGGTCTTCGACGTGGCTTCAAGACCCGGTAGTGTTCCGGGGCTGGTTCCGGTTCGGTCCTCCACGGTCGGGTAATGAACACGCTATTTATGAGGGTCACGCATTGGGGGAGCTGAGGTTCCATCCATGGGAGTCTTCGAGTATGCCCATAATCACGAGGGACTGGTCTGGATGTCCCAGAACACCAATCACCTTGTGACCCACCCGTCCATCACCCGGGCCCTGGAATTGGCCATCGAGAAACGGCTCTACTGCGGCTACCCCCTGCAGACCGGTTATCCAGAGCTGCGAGAGGCCATCCTGGCCGACCTGCCCACGCCCGGCTATGACCTGCACATCACCTGCGGGGGCACCGAGGGGCTCTATGTGCTCATGCGCTACCTGCTGCCCAAGGGGGCCGAGATGGTCACAACCGACCCCAGTTACATGATAATCCACAACTTCGCCCATCTGGGAGGCGGCGTGACCACGGACCTGGACATCTACGGTGGCAACTACCGCTATGACATCGAGAAGGTCAAGGAGGCCATCAACCCCAGGACCAAGGTCATCCTGCTCATCGACCCCGTCAATCCCCTGGGCTCAGCCTATCCCAGGGACGAGGTGCGGGCCCTGGCCGAGCTGGCCGTGGACCATGACCTGTGGATCCTGGACGATATCACCTACCGTGACTACAACCCCGACCATGTGCTGACCAGCGATTTTGCCCCCGAGAACAGCATCATCGCCACCTCGGTCTCCAAGAACTGCGGACTGGCCGGGATGCGGGTCGGCGGTTTTCTGGGGCCGCCCGATCTCATGAAGAAGACCTGGCCCTGGGTCGTATCCGACCTGTCCATCAACATCCTGGGCATGGTGGCCGGCGCCGCGGCGCTCAAAAGCAAACCCGAATGGCTGCCCGAGATGCGCAAGACCACGATGCACAACCAGGAGCTCATCAAGACCTGTGTCGACCAGATCGAGGGCGCCTTCCTGCCGGTCTTCCCCTCCTGGGCCAACATGTTCGTCATCGACATCGGTGAGACCGGGCTGACTCCCGAGGATGTCCAGAACAAACTGCTCTACGATCACGGGGTCTTCATCCGGGGCGGCGAGTATGTCTCGGCCACCTCGGGTCACAGGTTCATCCGGGTCTCCTTCAGCGTGCCCACCGAAGGGGTCAGGCGTTTCACCACCGCCCTGCCTCTGGTGATCGAGCAGCTCCAGCAGGAGCGGCGGAAGGGCTAGGGGGTCTGTCCCGTGAGGGTCGGTATCATCGGTTGCGGGGCCATCGGCACCACCCTGGCCAAGTACCTTGAGGAGGAGCCAAATGTCGAACACCTGCTCATCGCCGACCGCACCGAGACCTGCGCCTTGAAGCTGGCCTCGCGGCTGACCAAGGCCGGATCGACGGACAGTGTGGAGCGGATGATCCAGGAGGTGGACGTGGTGATCGAGGCGGCCTCCCAGGCCGCGGTGGTCCAGTTCGGACCCGAGGTTTTGAAGGCGGGCCGCGACCTCATAATCCTCTCCGCCGGCGCCCTGCTGGACCCCGGGCTGCTGGAGGCCATGGACCAGGCCGCCGCCGCCGGCAACAGCCGCTACCATGTGCCCTCGGGAGCCCTGGCCGGAATGGACGGGCTCAAGGGCGCCCTGGCCGGTCAGCTCGAATCGGTGACCCTGATCACCAGCAAGCCGCCGGTCTCCCTTGCCGACGTGGACTATATAAAGGATGAGCTGGGCCTGGACAAGGCCGCCCTGGCCGCCCTCGACAAGCCCCTCGTCCTGTTTGAGGGCCCCGCCAGCCGGGCCGTCAAGAAATTTCCAAAGAACGTGAACGTGGCCGCCACCCTCTCGTTGGCCGGACTGGGCCCCAAAAAGACCATGGTAAAGGTGGTGGCCGACCCCACCATCGAACGCAACACCCACACCGTCATAGCCACCGGCGATTTCGGCAGAATGGAGGTGACCGTGGCCAACGTGCCCAGCCTGCGCAACCCCCGCACCTCCCATCTGGCGGCCCTCTCGGCCATAGCGGCCCTCAAGAACCTGTGGGGCCCGAGGAGGGTGGGGACTTGAGGTAACCATGCCAATTCCAAGAGTTTCATATAATGAATTCCCTTCACAATACAAAGAAACTTGGGAATTGATTCCTTATGAACACCACATTTCAGTGTGTAAGTGGATTATCAAAAAAGATTTCAATAAGGATAATGGAAATTTTACAAAATATATAGATATTATAACTACCGATCTAAAGAATTTATGTGCAATTGAACCACACTTTCTCAAATCAGTAAATTATATTGATTTTGACTTTGAGGTACATCCGGACGAATCACTTAATGATTTTAATCTAGATATTAAGGATTTCACAGCATTTAAATTCCTTAATCAATTCAAGGATTATATAAAAAATAATGGTAATAAATTTAATGATAAGGAAATAATGATTTTAATAGAAATACCTTTACAAGTAAAATTATCGTTAGTCGAGCGAGTTGGAGGTAAAAGAAATGATTTTTGGCTGATACCAAACACTCCAAATTGTCAAAATACATATTTTAATTTACATACAGAGGAAATACCTTTGTCGTTTCTAATTTTAATTTCAGAAAACGATTATACTATTGAAATACTTAATTATATTAGTGTTTGGTACACAGATTTAGATTTCCCTGTCGATCAATCCTCAAATTATCAAGCTCCTCTTAATGCTCCCAATTTCTATAACTTTTTACAAAAAGTTCATGATTATTTCCAGGATAAATGTCAGTGGGACATGAACGACAATCAAACGATGTTTTTAAAAAGCGCGGGGAGGATAAAAAGCTATGAGACTAAAGACGATGATGAGACCGTTTTTGAATTTGACTTCGGTGATTGATAATGTTATTTATGGGGACGGATATATATTTGAATATCCATCGGATTAGTCAGGCGTGGGACCATATGTAAACAGTTAAAACCCTCATTTATTGTGTAATTTCTCTCTTTTTCCATCAATTCAACATTACCTATTTATCGCCCTCCCCCCTCCGTAACAGCATGGGCGCCTCTCCCAAAGCCCGAGCCATTCCCCTGCCGGCCCGCCTCCTCCTGGGCCTGGCATCTCCCGCCTGAAGCCCCTCGGTGTGAAGAGCTAAAGGCCAACCAATTCGGCTAATACCTGCCTCACTCGCCCTCCTCAGCGGCCTCCATGCGGCCTCCGTGCGGCTCCAAAGGGTATTTATTCGGCCAAACCATAGCAATAGCAATGGATTCGTCCTCGGCCCGCTCGGCCCGGCCGCCCCATCGGCAGCCGGGCCGGCCCTCTCCCGCCCACCTGGCCCAACTGGCCCACCTCAGCCCCGTGGAGCGGGCCGCGCTGGAGGAAGCAAAGGCCGGCCTTGAGGCCCACTACGGCCGGCGGCTGCGGGCACTGCTGCTCTACGGCTCCCGGGCGCGGGGGACCGCGGACGCCGAGTCGGATGTGGACCTGCTGGTGGTGCTGGAAAAAGCCCGATCCTTGTATTTGGAAATTACAGCCATTAACAAGGTGACGGTACCGGTAGGGTTACGCCACAGCCTTCATATCTCATGCCATCCAGTGGAGTGGATGCGGTATCGCGAGGGACCGATGGACCCCTTTCTAGAACGGGTGAAAGAAGAGGGAGTGGCTCTTTGAACCAGTCCGAGCTGAGCCGAACCATACGAGCGCTCCAAGTAAAAAGCCAGACAAGCCTGGCGGCTGCCGAGGGCCTTGATTTTTGAGTCAGCCCTTAACTTCTCCAAGATTACCTATTTATCGCCCTCCCGCCTCCGTTGTGGCATGGGCGCCGCCGCCCCACCGCGCGCCGTCCCCCGGCGCGCCCCCCGGCCGGGGGGGGGGGGCGCGGCG
>CAYSUX010000094.1:0-10481 GCA_964434315.1 uncultured archaeon | reverse complement strand
ATTGGAGCCGACCACCAGCTCCCGCTCTTTGCCTGGTACCAGATCTCCTTCCGCAAGGGCCAGGTGACCGCCGACCTCGGAGCCGAGCCCCAATCGCTGGTCAACCCAGGCATAACCCTCGCCTTCCCTCTCACCGACCGAGCCGCTACACTGGGGGGACAGCCAGAGAATGGCCAGGGCCGCAACGGCCAGAGTCAGCAGCAGGGAATGGCGCAAATTTACCCAACCTCGCACGATCACGCGCACAGTTATGAGACTACAAGGGAGCTTACCCGCATTTTAATATATTGAAACAAGTTTTTACAAATATATAAATGTATAGCATCAAAGTTATATCAATCAATGTGAGTACTCGGCACCCGAGCGTCGGGCAAGGCCAGCCTTCGTTTCTAGTCGGTATTGCGGGTGTGTCCGGTATCGCGGGTGTATCGCTCCTGAAGGAGCCGGGCCACGGGTTCATTGAAACGGTCCAGTTCGACCCCTCGTCGCGCTCCCAAAAGTAGGGCTTCCACCTCGATATCGGTCAGCCGGTGCTCCTTCTGGGAATGGTTGATATGGCTGATTATCTCACGTCGTGAAAGACCGGTCCCGGAATGGAGTTCGGCCAGTATCCCGGGAAAGACCGGTTCAGCCGGCTCCGGTCTCTTGACGGGGGGGGCGTCAAGGAGCTCTTTCAACCCTGGTTTGAAACCCGCCGGGATATCGATGTCATCGACCGGGAAGGTGAGCTCCAGACCATGGGGTCGCTCCTTCAGGTAGCCGGCGGCGATGGCCACCTCCACAACCCCGTCGACCTGGGCCGGCTCGCAGTAATGTAGATCGAAGCACCAGATAAGTTTACACTCCTCCAGCTTCAGGAGGGTCTGCCCCTTTTTCTGGAACAAGGCGGCCAGGGCCAGCTTCAACGGATGGGTCAAGCTATCGCCTCGTTATCGATGGGCCGAACCACTTTGGCCTCTGACCAGGGGCTGTAACTTTTGTCGAAGAGCGTTATATAAAAGTCAAGCCCTTCCCAGGTAGCGGGGGGTCGATGGGGTAACGAAGCGGTATCATGACATAAAAGAAGGATTCGTTCCACCTCCCAACGGCGCATCTTTTGACCAAGTCCGTCCCAATCCAGGGACTTCCAGGCCCGATTGGCCACCCATTCCCCGGCCCAGTCCAGTGCCAGCATCAGCTCCTCACAATAGTCGGCGGCGATCTCCAGTTGCCCGGGGTCGGCCAGATTGCGGGGGGAGACGATGGGATTGGCCACATCTGCCATGACCACATCGATGACATCCTCGCCCCGGCGCACTCCGCTGTCCACCCAGAGCTCACAATCCTCCGGAGCCTGGGACAGCAAGGTGAGGTCCGGGAAGTTACGTTGTATGCCCCGCCCATCCAGGAGTATGGCCTGGGAGTGCTCCTTGAGCTGTTCCAATCCCAAGGACAGTTGGGTCTTTTCAGGCTCCAGGATCAATCCCCGGGTGCCCTTCCAGGTGACCCTGGCCAGCCGGTCCTTCATGAATGCCAGCAGGGGGATGTCGCTATCGGTCGCCTCGTTCATTGACGGCCCAATGATTCGCAGGTAATAAAGTAACGACTGATTTCCCGTAATCCTTTTGTCGTTCCCCCTGTCTGAACCGCCGGTGGCAATATTTGAGCAGCCCAAACAAGGTTTACATGGTGGCCGGCGGAGTATCCAAGTTCGCCAAGGCCCGTCCCGAATCGACGTTCCAGAAGCTGGTCAAGGAATCCTTCGACTATGCCATGGCCGATGTGCCTAGCCTCGACTTCAACCGTATCGACGGTTCGGTAGCCTCATACTTCTCGGATCATTTCACAAGGCAGCTCATGGCCGGTATCATGGCCCAGGACTTTCTGGGACTGGTGCCCAAGCCCTCCAAGCGCGTCGAGGGCGGCGGGGCCACCGGAGGCCTCTGTTTCCAGGCCGGCTACGAGGCGGTGGCCTCGGGACGGATGGATGTCTGCGCCTGTTACGGCTTCGAGACCATGAGCCATGTGAACACCTGGAAGGGCAACGAGTTCATCGCCCATGCCTCCGACGTGAGCTTCGATTACCCGGTGGGCGGCTTCTACTCGGGATACTACGCCATGATGGTGGCCCGCCACATGCACGAGTTCGGCACCACCGTGGAACAGATGGCAAAGGTCTCTGTCAAGAACCACCGCAACGCCATGCACAATCCCTATGCCCAATCCCCCTCGCGACTGACGGTCGAGGATGTCCGGGCGTCCCCAATGGTGGCCTGGCCCCTGACCCTGCTGGACATCTGCACCATGTCCGACGGCGGCGCTACCTGTCTGCTGACCGACGAGGAGACCGCTTTCGAGCTCACCGACAAGCCGGTGCTGGTCTCGGGGGTGGGCACCGGCACAGACGCCATGCGCATGGCCGACAGGCCCCACAAGGATGTCATCTTGCTACCCAACGAGCAGGCTTCCGATTACAAAGGCGACAAATTCGTGGGAGGCAAGCTGGCCTACCCCGGTATCCACTCCTTCAGGGCCGGGCGCATGGCCTCCAAGCTGGCCTACGAGCATGCCGGGCTCACCGACCCTGAAAAGCAGATAGATTTCGTGGAGCTCCACGACGCCTACACCTCATCGGAGATACAGACCTACGAGGATATGGGCCTCTGCCGCTATGGGCAGGGAGGCGCCTATGTGGATTCTGGAGCGCCGTTCATGCCCGAACTCGACTATGGCCTTGATTTCACCGGCGAGCAGGGCACCATGCCGGTCAATCCCAGCGGCGGCCTCATCGCCTGCGGTCACCCGGTGGGAGCCACGGGGCTGATGCAGGCGGTCTTCGCCTTCTGGCAATTGCAGCAGACCATTGAAAAGCACATGGACGACCCCGGTATCCAGCTCGAGAAGCCAAAGCGAGGGGTCATCCACAGCCATGCCGGGACCGGGACCTATGTCACCGTCTCCATCATGGAGCGGGGGTGGTGAAGATGACCAAACTACCGCGCAAACTGCCTGAAACAGATGACGGAACCATCGTCTTCAACCAGACCGTGGCCTTCAACGAGGACGGCTCGCTGGACATGGAGGCTCTGGCCAAGCTCAGCCCCATCGTCGTGAAACAACCATATCAGATAGACTACATCCACAGCTACGGCCAGGATTCGGCCTGGTTCGCGGCCCTGGCCAACAAACACCTGCTGGGCTCGGCCTGTACCAACGACCAGTGCGGCGATTGCTTTCCGACCCCCCGCGCGGCCTGTATGGAGTGCGGCGCGCCCACAGAATGGACGGACATCACCGAGCGGTCCGCCAGGGTCCACACCTTCACGGTCTGCCACTTCGGTTCCGAGGCCTTCCTGCCCGAGTGCCCCTTCGTCCTGGCGCTCATCGAGTTCGAGGGCTGCACGACCCTCTTCCTGACCCGCCTGATGGGCGTTGACCCCGACGAGGCCACCCTGGACTGGATCGGCATGAAGGTCAAGCCGAGGTTCCGGAGGCTCAGCAAGCTGAAGCCGACGGATGTGTACTTCGTGCCGGTGGAATAGGTGGCAAAGCTTAGAGAAATTCAAGCCCTTGTTCGAAACGGGCTTTATTATTTGACCGAACATGCCGACGAGGAAGCAGCCTTCGACGGTTTTGACATTTATGACGTCGAGAATGGCATATTGACCGGTAAAATCCGCCGTACCTGGCCCAAAGAAAACAAGGTTGAGATAGTCGGCACTGCCTTGGATGACCGGCCCCTTGGTGTGGTGTGCCGGGTTACCAAGGGTTTAAAAGTGAGGGTGATTACAGTATATCAAAATCAGCACAAACGAGGCTAACATGACAACCGACACCGTGGATTTCTGGCAGGATGAGACCTGTGAATACTGCGGCGGACCTATCCGCGAGAAGAAAGTGGACATATCCCGCAAGGTCAACGGAGATTACATTTTCGTTGAGAACGTGCCAGCCGGAGTCTGCGCCGAGTGCGGCACCCGCTACTATGCCGCCAACGTGCTCAAGACCCTCGAAGAGACCGTGCGGGGCCACCGAAAGGCGAAGCGCGAGGTGGTCGTGCCGGTGTACTCGCTGTGAGGGGGCTTGTTTGGAGGGGCTGGTATGACTGTGAAGCCGACGGACATTTACATTTTCCCGGCTGAGGGTTGAGGGAGAAATAATGAGCTTAAAACTAAAAGAAAAGGATTTTTATCTTCCTATAAAAGAAGAGTTACTTTCTTTGGGATTTCCTTTCCCGATAGACGACGAGGTTGGTATAAATATGGGCGATTACAAACGTCGTGTTGATGTTTTTGCTTGTAAGTGGGATGAAGCAGGGAAAGGTATTGTAACTATTGGTATTGAGGTGAAATATGATGAAGGAAAAAGTATAAGTAACGAATTCTCTCAAGGGATTAGTCAGAGTATTGACTATTTACCTTTTTTTTCATACATTTTCATAGCAAATAGAAAAGGAGTAATTAGACAACATTGGTTAGACATTTGTAATCAATTATCAATAAATCGAATTCAAATAGATGATAAAATTCAAAATATTAAATTTCCTACGACTTTTAAGAAAAGTCGATTTACTGACGATAATAACGAGAAATCAGTGCAATTGAGAAGCTCAATGATTCTATCATTTGTTGATGTATTCGGAAAAAGAAATGTAATTTTTGGTGAATTTCGAAATGGTGGAGGGTGGTTAGCAGTCAATTATACAAATAATTTACAAATACATACTTATTATGATATGGACAAGGAAGTGGTTAAGGTAGGTTTAAATTTAGAACATAAAAAACCCTTTATTAAATTGGTAAATCGAATTAGGATTGATGATTTATATGAATTAGAGTCGATCAGTAGAAAATTCACTAATTACGAATTTCAATTAGTTAAAGATAGAAGAGCACCTAATAAAACCGAAAATCTTTTCCAGAAAAAAGCGTTTAATAAATTAACGGGCCAAGATTTTCGAAATATTATCAATTTAATTAAGCAAGTGGTGGAAGGAAAACATTGGAGACCTCATATCACCATCTCAAAACCTTTATGGAACGATATTAAAAGCAAAGAATGGCATTATAACACTCTGCAAAACGAAATGAAAAAGTTGACAGAATTAGTTAATTTTTTTGAAAAATTTCTATAATTTACAAAGAAATACATCCCACCTCCCTTTATACGACCACCTCCTCTCCTCTTCCCTCATCCCCTGCAGGCGAAAACATGACCAAAACCAACCACTGGCTGCTGAGCGCCGCCGTCCTGATCCTGCTGGCGAGCTTCGTCCACACTATCGGCGGCGAGCTGACGACCATCGACGGGCTGCTGGGCTCCGATACGCCCCGCGAGTTCAAGCTGGAGCTGAGGCTGGGCTGGTACATGGCAGCCCTGGATATGGGGGTGACCGGGGTTTTTCTGGTGGTTTTGCTTCGAAAGGACCGGGTCGAGGAGAACCGGCTGTTTGTCGGCTTTTGCGCCCTGCGCTTCATGCTCTACGGGGCTGTGGCCCTGGCGCTGATGGTTCCCCAGTCGGTGTTGCTATTGGTCATCGGGCTGCTGCTCTGGCAGGGCAACGGGCGGACGCTGCTGGGGCCGCCGGTCAAGGGCGAGGCCGAGAGCGGAGCGAAAGAGGGTGAGGCCTGAGGCGTTTCAGGCAAGATCTGTGGTGACTCTCGGCTCATTAGCAGCCGTTGCGGGGTCAACCTTTCCGAATGTGGCGGAGCAGGGTACGGTACGAAGAACTCGGTTCCTGTCAGTGGCGGCTGAACGAACTTGTGGACCAAGGGTTAAATAATCTGTCAACAACCGAAACGAGAACATTATTCATGCTTCAATAGCATATACTATGCCAATGCACAGGAAAGATAAGAACAAGCGGTCCAGATTACCCGCTGGACCATCGGGCCTTCACCAATGGGTGGAAGGGATTGGAAACAAGTACATGATAGTTTCACACCATTATAAAGATTACGCGGGGGTAGCCAAGCCAGGTCCACGGCGAGGGATTGGAAACCTCTTCACCATAGGGTGGTCGCGGGTTCGAATCCCGCTCCCCGCACACTCGGTTCAAGCGCTTTCGGTTGCTACCTTCATTTTCCTCGCAGTCACGATATGATATGTTCACTTATTCACTTCTTGTTCACTCTATCCATCCTTGAAACTGTTTATATAGGCCAACGAATTCCTTAGACCCATGGCAGGTCGTCGAATACTTTCCCTGTTTGCTGGTCTGGCTCTATTGCTCATGCTATTACCCTCCATGCCCAGCGCCGAGGCGGCGTACACAGAGAACCCATCGATCCAGGAGGGCGACATCTACTTCATCGCCATCGGCCAGCCCTCCACCGAGGCCGTGCCGTATCAGAAGCATGACGAGGCCTATGTGAAGGCCGATTTCGGCTTTTATCGTGGTGATGTCTACATCCTCAAGTGCAATGAGGTGTACAAGCTCAGGGATGGCGAGCCCTTCAAGTTCGTGGAGGGTAAGGAGAATGTCACGGGCAAGGTGAAGATATCCCACATCAAGGAGGACGATGAGGATAAGGTCTACTGCCTGGCTGTGGACAACAGTGACAGCGCCCGTCCCAACGACGCCATCCCCAACGGCTCGATATCCGTCGCCCTGGAGTTCGACTGGGACAACCGCCATCAGACCATCTACTTCTACAAGCTCTGGGCCATCTTCGCCGTGATCGCAGTGGCCGTGGTCGCAGGATTGGTCGTCTTCTGGAAGAAGTTCAGTTGATCCAGTTTCGCCTGTCGTTGGTTTAATGTCTGGCAAAGCTGCTCAGGTCACCAGTTCAAGTCACCAGTTCGAGTCATCAGTTCAAGTCACCAGTTCGAGTCGGTAGTTTGAGTCGCCTGTTCAAGTCACCAGTTCGAATCGCCTGTTGGTGTCCTCATTTTGAGTCGCCTGATCAAGTCATCAGATCATGACCAAAGTTTTTGAGGTCAGAACCAATCCGGTCGGTATGGACCCGGAGATAATCAAAGAGGACCTCTCAAGGGAGTACCTCACACCCGAAGGCTGCCATATCCTGGAGCTTTTCAACACTGGCGACCATGGATATTCCATCGCCCGGGCCAGGGTCGAACCCGGTGAGTCCACCCGACGCCATAGCCTCAAGGGGGTGGTCGAGCATTATCTGGTCACCTCGGGCCAGGGCCTGGTCGAGGTGGGTGAGCTGCCGGCCACGATGGTCAAGCCCGGCGATCTGGTGAACATCCCGGCGGGTACGCCCCAGCGGATAACCAACACCGGAGACGCGGACCTGCTGTTCTACTGTCTGTGCACCCCCGGTTTTCACTCCGACTGCTATTTACCATTACAGTGAAGAGTGAACGATGAGGGTCATCCCCCCAGGCAAGCAGGCAGTAGGTAAGCAGGCTGGCTTGAGGGTGGCTAGGCAGGCAAGCGGGCGAGTCAAGTATGCCCAGGCGGGCAGGCATAGGCAGTAGGTGTAGGCAAGCACTGGCGGGCAGGCAAGTGAGTGGGCAAGCCAAACCGGGTCCGGCATGGCAAGCTGGCAGTAGGTAGGCAAGCGGGCAGGCCAGCGGCAGGCCGACTATGCCAGGCGGGCAGGCAAGGTATGCGGGCTGGCAAGGCAAGCGGGCGGGCAGGCAAAGGGTAGACTCAAATAATATGTCAAATACCCAAACGAGAATCTCTTTTTAGGAACAAAAGATTGACTGGTCCATGTCATTCGCAGGTAATCTTGTGATGGATATGGAAGCCCGGAGTGACTTCGACCAGGATGATATCCGGAATTCCGAATACCCTGGATTCTCAAGATCGGTCAAGATCGTCATCGAGAAACATCCCGAAGGATACATGGCCTATGCCCTTGGCCTGAAAGGCATGGTTCTCGGACAGGGTGATACCTACGAGGATACCATCACCGATATCAGAGCTGCCATCCGGGCTCACATCGAGACCTATGGCAAGGATGCCTTCCCCGACAACCGGTCACCGATTCTGGAGGCCTTCATTGCCGAGACATCCGTTTTCGCCTGATCAAAAAGATGAAAAGATGAAAAGATGAAAAGGCGGAAAGACGAAAAGACCTAATCTCCGGCAGCCACCCTCAGCGCCCTGGCGGCCTCCACTGGGTCGGGCTGGCCGAAGATGGCCGAACCGGCGACAAAGACCTCGGCTCCGGCGTCGTATGCGGCCTTGATGGTGTCGGGGGCGATACCGCCATCCACCTCTATCTCGTAGGTATAGCCGTTCTCCTGCTTCAGGCGGGCCAGGCTGGCCAGCTTCGGCTCGCAGTTGGCGATATATCTTTGACCCGAGAAGCCGGGGTTCACCGACATCACCAGTACCAGGCTGGCCAGCTCCAGGGCAGGTTCGATGACACTCACCGGTGTTCCGGGATTTACGGTCACGCCTGGGCGACAGCCCAGCCGCTCGATGGTCTGCAGGGTGCCATGGATGTGGGGACAGGTCTCGATATGCACGTTCAGGATCGGGGACCGGGATGTGACCGGGTCAGCGCCGCCGGCGTCCGCGGCCCTGGCGAAATCGGCGAGAAGGCGGTCGGGATTGGAGACCATCAGGTGGATATCCTGGGGCGCCAGCCCGGTCAGGGAGGCCACGACAGGGGGGCCGATGGTCAGATTGGGCACAAAATGGCCGTCCATCACATCGACATGCAGGTATTCGCAATGGGGCGTTATCAGCTCGGCCGCTGCCCGTAGGGCGCCGAAATCGGCCGATAAAAGAGAGGGAGAGAGCTTGATGGTCATTGACCACCCAGTCATTTCGGGTTATTTAGCTACCACTGCCGGGTAACGAAGTCGAGAAGCAGGCGGGCGGAGAGATCCTTGCGATAGTAACGTACCACATCTATGAAATCGGTGACCTGGGATGATTCGGTACGCCAGTATTTATCCTCGAAACCGTCCAGGGTTTCCAGGTCCTTGACGATCAGCCGGATATGCGTCTGGGTCAACCGGGTGATGGGGCCAAGGCGTCTGGCTTCTTGGTCGAGGAATTCTTGCAGATCGCTCAATATGTTGAGGTAAAACCCGGTCTTTCTGGCGATTTCAGGGCCTTGATTTCGAACTATTCCGGTTTGAACACAGTATTTGTGCCTGACAGTCGGGGCATGCTCCCTGGCAAAAACCGGTAACCAGAGCATTTGGTCGTCTTTGCACTCTTCATGAGTTGATTCTGGCATGAGATACGCCCCTGAGGTGATTGACATATATCAATGGCCTATAAGGCTTTTGATGAGAATCATCAAATTCTTGAAAATTCCTTGAAAAAACACAGAACACAAGGTTTATATATTGGACCATACATAGCAATACTACTTACCTAACGTGGTGAAGTACATGGTAGCACTAAGTCACTACACCTTTGCCCTGATCGGTGCCATCGCGATGGTGCTGGTCGGGATAACCGCCATGGGAACCGCCGTGGCCGAGTCCGAGTCCGATGAGATACCCAACGGGGAACAGGCCCGAAAACGTTCCAAGAACTGGGCCGAAGAACACCCGGAGATGGCCGAGAGGCTTCAGAAGAAGCAGGAACGCCGGAAACAATGGGCCGAGGAGAACCCAGAGAAAGCCCAGCAGATGCGCGAAGATCGCAAGGCCCGTATGAAGGACTGGGCCGAGGAGAACCCCGAGAACCCCGAGAAAGCCGAGGAACTTCGTGAGAAACTGCGCGAGAAGCGGGAGACGCGACAGGAGAAGCGCATCGAGCGATTCCAGGACCTGGTCGCCGAGGATCAAGAGAAGGCCCAGGAGATCCTGGACCGCCTGGAGCAGCGTCTGGCCGAGCTCGAAGAGTCCGATCCAGAACGGGCCGAGAAGCTTAGCGAGTTCATCGACAAGCTCACCGGTACAGAGGAAGAAGAGGATCAAGAGGACCTGGAAGAACTCTGAATCTGAAACGCGCCCGAATGCGTAAATGCCCCGGTCGGGTCGATCTTCGGCCCGGCCACCTTCTTTTTTCGAAAACCGATCATTGGGCCACCCAATACAGGGCGAGCTGTAATGAAAACAGGAATGACAGACATTCATCGAAGAGGGTCCCGATCCAAGTCCGAGCCCGGGGTTATTATGGATTATCTGGGCTCTTGGTATCGTGTTCGCTCGCTCCAACGGATTGGGAAGTGTTCGCTCCAACGGATCGGGAAAAGATCTTGGGGTCACTAACGGCCCGGTGAGCGAGTATGGCATCGCCTTATCCGGGTCGAAGCAAGTTGGACAGTAATGATTAATCAAATAATCTTTTATGATTTCGATCATCGTATCGACGATGAAAACTCTTCATGGGATATCGATCCATCCTGAACGTCGCTGGAACATCTGTCGCGAAGTCCGGAGACATCCTGGATTCTCAAACCCGGAAAAGGGGTCGAAAAGGCTTTTAGGGAGGGAACATATCAACGATTATTAAAATAATCTTTTCACATATGCTCTCAGAGACCAACCAAGAGCCGGCGATCCACAAGTCTGTCCACTCTGAAGAAGGGCCGGCGATCCACATGAATATCCGAAGT
>CAYSUX010000093.1:0-10494 GCA_964434315.1 uncultured archaeon | reverse complement strand
GGGCGGGCAGGGTGACAGAGACCGGGCGATCAAGATAGAGGGCCGTGCCCGTCCGCCCGTGCAGGTAACCTTTTATAGAGCGCGAGAGTCCCAAAAACATCATTCTATCGTCGAGGAATCACCATGCAGGCACAACGCTGGATATCGATACTAGTAGTTCTGACCTTGACCCTTTGCTGGGCGCCCCAGGTCTCGGCCACCGAGTCTGACCAGTTCACCCGGGATGGTTCGGATACGGGCCAGGTCACCATCACCTTCGATGAGGCCGGTAGCGACGAGGATACCACTATCACCTTCCCCGCCGTCGAGGTACTGGAAGCCAGCCTCGAGGTCTCTCCAGAGGCCCATGACGGGGCCTATGCCGAGGGCGTCTGGCTGGATGTGAGGGGTAACTCCAAATACGAATGGGCTTTCGACGGCGCCGGTTATGGCGCTTTCGGCCAGCAATACCGTTTCGCCAATGGGAGGACCGCCTGGACGATGAACCTCGGTGTGGGGGATGAGACCGATGTTGTGGACCTGCTTCTACCTGCCGACGCCACCGTGGAGTCGGCCACCCTGAGCATATCGGGACTTCCGACCGTGGAGGAGGATATGACCAACCTGGATCTGGCCTCGGCCTATACCAATGAAGGTTCGATATCGGCCATTCCCGACATCACGGTGGATCACAACGATACCCTGCACATGGTCTGGATCGACGATGGCGATCTGGAGGAGAACAACACCAGCGACCTTGATGTGTTCTATCGCAACTGGGACGGCAACGACTGGAGTCCCATCCGGAAACTCTCCCACAATCTCATGGGAATGACCGCGCCGGTCCCCACCATCGCCACGGCCGGAGACCATCTCTACGTTGCCTGGCCCAACTACCCCTTCGATATCGAATGGACGGTCTCCGAGGATCTGGGAGCGACCTGGTCGCAGCCCACCAATCTGACCCCTTCGGACTCCATCATGGTCTACAGCCCGGTCCTGGCCGCCTCGGGAAGCGAGGTCCATCTGGCATGGCAGGATGCAGGGAACCACGATGGCGACGGGGTATCCGACTATGATATCCTCTATTCATTCTCCAATGACAGGGGAGGCAACTGGACCGAGACCCAGGTGGTCTCCGATGGCGCCAGCGACAGTGAGTCGATGAACCCCGACCTGGCCCTGGCCGGTTCCGACCTTTACGTGGCCTGGTCCGATAACGGCAGTTATGACGGCGACGGTGAATCCGACTATGACATAATCCATCGCTACACCACCAACGACGGGACATCCTGGTCCGGGATACAGACGGTCTCCACCACCACTGCCAACGGTTCCCAGCCGGCTGTTGCCGCCGACGCGACTGGAGACATCCATGTCGCCTGGCATGAATTCGATCCCTTCACCGGGGACTACGAGGTCCGTTATCGCCACTCGGGCAATCGTGGGATCAACTGGGATGTGGAGAGGACCATGACCCAGACCGGAAACGATCTGATGCCCCAACTGGCCGATGTGGCCTTCGACGGCTCCAACGTCTACGTGGCCTGGCACCAGACGGATAATGACACCCTGGAACCGCATATCAAGCTGCGAGGGTCCACCAACGGCGGCAATTCCTTCGCCGGTGCCCAGGACCTCGACGATGGGGACTACAGCCGTTTCAGGGTCGATGTGTCACTGGCCCTGGATGACGATGACAACCTGTGGGCCAGTTGGTCGGACCGCCAACAGGAGCAGCTCCCCGGCGGCGAGTATGTAGGCAACGAACAGGACATCTGGGCCCGCCGCAGCACCGCCGGCGGCTCCAACTGGGGTACCTTCCTGGTGGCCTCCGAGCAGTATTACGAGGCCGATTCGGGCAATGTCCATGTGACGGTGGATGACGAGGGCAATTACTACGCGATCTACTGGGACGCGGGCGATCACTCGGGCAACGGCAACGACCTGCACGGTGACGACGGCGACATCTTCTTCATCAGGTCCACCGATGGAGGGGTCAACTGGTCCGATCCCTTTGTTCTCACCCAGCACGATAATGACGGGCTGGAATACGATTACTACTATATTCCTCCTGACATCGCCGCCGGTCCCGATGGCCATGTGTACACCGTCTGGTTCGACCGTGGCCCTGCCGCCAACGGTAGTCAACCCAACCTGACCTTCCGTCGTTCCACCGACTACGGGGAGAGCTGGGACCCGCTGGAGGTGGTCTTCAACTCACCCACGAACAGCTATTACCCCTGCGTCGAGGCCAACGGCGATACGGTCCATATCTTCTGGAACCAATATGACGGCAATACCTATCGAAATTACTATCTGAGGTCCGGGGACCGGGGAGTCAACTGGGACGACCCGGTGATCCTGGCCGATCAGGTGGCCGATCACCTCTCCCTGGACGCCCGGGACGGCCTGGTGGTGGCCGGATGGGAGAATGCCGGTTCGTTCTATTACGCCATCTCCCGGGACGACGGGCTCCAGTGGTCGGAGGCGACGCGACTGGATGTCGATGGAAACGTGGACCAGCCCATGTTGGCCTTTGATGACACCCACCTGTATCTGGTCTACCGGGAGGATGAGGATGATGATAACTACATGGATGTCATTATGTGCCTGTCCAATGATACCGGACAGACATGGGAGGACCCCCTCGTCCTGAGTCACAGCGACGGCTTCGACAGATGGTATCCCTCGGTGGATGCCCGGTACGGCATGATCGTGATCAGCTACTTTGCCTACGATCCGGATATGGGCCATTACGATCAGTTCATCATCGGCTCCATGGACAACGGTCGCAACTGGAACGATGAGCAAACCATCTCGACGGGCGCCGGTCAGGATAACGTGCCCACCGTCTCAGCCACCCCCGCGAGTGTCGCCGTGAGCGGGCAGGCCATGGTCGTCTGGCGCGACTCCCAGTCGCTCAAGAACCGGACCCATGTGGAACTCTGGAGTCTGGCCTCCAACTGGAACAAGTATCCCAGCAACCCGTCGCTCAGACTTGGTGACCCGGGCCCCTCCGACTGGCAGTACCGTGGGGGAATTGGTGTTGTTCAATTGCCCCACGGTCTGGGACGGCGATGATCTGGTGGAGGCCCTCAACGACGCCATCGACGAGGCCAACACGTTCACGGATGAGTACGGGGTGGAGATGGCCCGCATCCCGGTTCGCGGTTCGTCCGACAACGGAGGGCGATTGCTGCTGGAACACCTCGAGATCATCTACGACGTTGACCTGGTCGTCGAGAACCCGGCGGTGCTCAACTCATTCTACCGGGCCTCGAACAACTCGGCCGACAAGGGCCTGGACGAGGCCTCGCCCGTACTGGGAGTCGAGGGCGGCTCAACCGGCGGTATCGTCCTGAAGAACCTCATGGTGATCACCGCCGACGCCGACCTGGAGATGAGCGCGATAACCGTCGAGAACGAAGGTAGCCTGAAGGAGGGCTCGGCAGTGGAAATGAGCGTCGAGGTCACCAACACCGGCACCGGTGAGAGACCCGCCGAGGTCGAGGTGATCTTCTGGTGGTCCGAGGACGGGGCCGGGGAACCGGGTCTCGGCAAGACCATCGACGACATATACCAGGAGGTCCCGACCGATGGGGACCCAGTGTTGTACGAGGCGACCTGGGACGACCCGCCGGCAGGCGAGTATTATCTGCATGCCCGGATCGTGGATTCCACCCCCGAGGATGTCTCCGGGAACGCCAATGACGAGCAGAAACAGGTGACCATCGCCAGCGGGACGGTCATTATCACCGTCCAGGACGTGGAACTGAGCGATGAAGCCGTCGAGGACAGCGAGGTCCAGGTGACCGTCACCCTGGGGAACAGCGGCGAAAAGGATGGCGACGTGGACCTGCAGGTCTATCTGGATTCCAGTGTCGGCAAGGAGATCTACCATACCCAAGGCCTGACCGTGGAAGCCGGCGAGAGCTACGATGTGATATTCCAATGGACCGTCGAGCAGGCCGATTCGCTCTTTATCGAGTGGCAGGAGGCCGACGGTGGTTCAGGTGACCATGACTACACCGACCTGGAGGTGATGGCCCTGCCCGACTTCGAGCTGGTGAACCTGACCTGGGAGCCATTGGCCATTGCCGATAACACCGATGTGACCTTCGAAATGGAATGGCTCAACAGCGGTGACATCGATGTGAGCGTCACAGTCGAGCTGGAACTCCGGAAGGGCGACGACAGGGAGCTTATCATATTCAAGGTGGGAGAGCTGTTCACCGGCGGCCAGAGCAGGCTGTTCCCCAAGTCCTACACGTTCAGATCAGCAGACGGTGTCTTCGCGCCGTTGACCGGCGAATACACCCTTGAGGCGAGGATACACACCATCGAACCGATAAGCGGCGAGAGGGTCTGGGAGGAGACCCTGGCATTCTCCGACGCGTCGAGGGTCCTGGACGTGACCTCGCCGCCCGAGCTCGAGGTGAGCGGCCTGACCCTGCCTTCCTCGGTGAACGAGAACACGGACATCGATGTGGATGTGACCATCGACAACCATGGCGACTCGACGGCCACGTTCACCCTGGAGCTCTATGTTTATCTGGAGGGCAAGAGCGCGTCCACCCCTATCAGGAGCCCGGAATTCGAGATACCGGGTGGTGGTTCCGAGACCTTCACAATACCCTACCATGTGCCCGAGGATCAGGTGGGCAAGTATGTCTTCAAGGCCCGGATCACCGGGGTCCTGCCCGTCGAGGGTGGGGACGATCCAGAGGAGGACAACGAGGGCGAGGAGGTCGTCGATATCCACGGTTCGGTGGATACTCCCGATGAGGATGACGGTGGCTTCCCCATGGCCCTCCTGGCGGCGGTCATCGTGCTGCTGCTGGTGGGAATGGGTGCCTTCGGCTACTATCTCATACGATCCTCGGATAATGAGGCCACCAAAGCGCCGGATGAACCCGGAGCGCCAGGAACGCCGGAAGCACCGGCGTCGGCGCCCGCGCCGGAAACGACGCCGCCGCCCACCCCGCAGGGAGCGTCGCCCCCTCCTCCGGCCACCGGGGAAATTGCGGGTGCCGGGGCAGGAACCGAACCGCCGGCCACACCGGATACCGCCCCCACACCCGGCTCGGTGAACGTCACCTGTCCCAAGTGCTCGACCAGGGTTCTGGTCACCGATACCTCCCGACCCCTGACCGTGCGATGCTCAGGCTGTAACACAAATCTGAGGTTGGAATAGATAGACCCATCCGCAGTTCCGGTTCAAAAGAGCGAGGCGGGCCATCTATAGATCAGAACATGAGCAAACAAACCCGCAAAACAGCCTCCAAGAGCCGGAGCAGGAAGAAACGTTCACGGCGGAAGCGGAGCCACTGGACCTACGAGCGGTTCATGATGCTTGTCGTCGTCTATTGCCTGCTGTTTAACTCCGTGATAGTGGAAGCCCTGCTACTGTTCCTGTCGTTCCTCTCACTCATCCTGGCCTACTCGTTGCGGATGATCGCGGCATACATCCTGCTCACCAGGGTGTTACCCGGGTCCAAACCCGCCAGATACCTGGTCTTGACCGCCTTTGCCGTCAATCTCATCCTGCTGTTCCTGTTCCTGAACATACTGATGTTCATGGGGTGACAGGATGGGCGCTCCCGAAACCACGATGTTCTTTCTCTTTCTGGTCAATCTGCTCGGTCTCTCGTTCATATTGCTGGGAATCAATATCTCGTTGAAAGGACGTACCAGGTATGAGAAGCGAATCGGACCCCTCTTCAGCGTACTACCGGCATTCACCTCGACCCTATCCTGGTATTTCATCGTACCTCACACCAATATCCTGCCGGCGACCCTGCTGGTCTGTATCACCTGCGCCCTCATCATCGCAAATCTGAGGCTGAGCCATCTTATCATCAAGAGGGAAACCGGCCGGGATTGAGTCTCTCGCTCTTTTTCTTGGATAATATTCGAACCCAGGTCTTAATATCTTGGCTGGCCAATCGAGTTCTCATGTGTGCCACGGACACCGCGCCACCCGACCCGGCGGATACCCTCCGCCCACAAGAGAGGGAACCGGGATACCGTCGTAGCGAGATCCTTCGGTTCGGGACCATGGCGACCCTGCTGTTCATTATCTCCATGATGGCCCTCCTGCTGACGGTGGGATCGGTCCGGGGCGAGACCTGGTACATCGACCCCGACGGCACGGGAAACTACTACAATCTGACCTCGGCCATGGCCGATACAGATTATGTGACCGAGGGGGACGTTCTGATGATGGCTCAGGGCCGTTACAACGAATCCCCGGTGGTGAATCGGACCCTAACCATCATCGGCCAGGGAGCGCCGGGAGAGGTCATCATCGACGGCGGCCGAACCGGTGATAGCCTTTTCATCGAGGCCAACGGGACCCGCATCGCCAACCTGACGGTCGTCGGCAGCCGACTCGAATGGCCCTTCGCGGCCATCCATATCCGGGAGACCGAGGGGGTCCATCTGTCCAGTATTACCTTGAGCGAGAGCCATACCGGTCTCTTTCTGGAAGGGAGCCTGAACACCCGGATCGACGATCTGCGAAGTCACAATAACACCCATGGCGTCGAACTGCTGCATACCGACCTCACAAAGATAACCGAAAGCCGCATCGAGAACAACAGCATCCATGGCCTGATCCTGAAGGGGACCAGCGACACCGACATCGAAGGATTGCTCGGCAGCGGCCAGCAAGAGGATGTGCGACTTGTCGGGGTCGATACCCACGAGATCGCCTACAACTCCACCATTGATCGGATCGTCTTCGAGGAAGGCCAGGGCTCGTTCAGCCAGATGAACAGCCTTGAGCTTAGGGTCACCGACCATCTGGGTCGATATCTCGCGAATGTGTCCTTGAACCTGACCATTGACAACCTGAGCGTGTATCGCACCACGATCTTCGGAGGTGACGATCCCGTATCGGATGAGATGGGAGCCTTTCCCGACATGATGGTGGAGTATGCCAACTTCTCGGTGACCGGCGGAAGCGGGATCGGCATGCTTCAAGCCGAGCTGATCACCACCCAGGGCTGGCATACCCAACGATCGCTGAACCTTAGCCGTCCCAGGAACCTCACACTGGTACAGCCCGATCTCTCACCCGGCGTGACCCTGCTCGCCCCCGCCAACAACAGCCTGATGCTGGAGAATGTGACCCTGGAATGGGTCGGCTTCGACCCCGAGGGGGCGGATCTGAACTACAGCCTGTGGTGGCGGTTGGATATGGGAGCCTGGTCGGATCTGGCGCTGGGCGCCGATACCACGGCCAATTTGACAGCTCTGCCGGCAGGCGCCAATGTCACCTGGAAGGTCGTGGTCAGCGACGGGAACCTGACCGACACCTCGGCCATCCGGTACTTCAGGGTAAATGAACCACCGACCGTGGAACTGCTCACCCCCTTGGAAGGTCAATATCTGGCCCAGGGCCCTCCTCAACTTAGCTGGCAGGGGAACGACACAGGGAGTCAGGAGCTGACCTACAGTCTATTTTTCAGCCTGGAAGGATCTTTGATGACCCGGTTGGACCAGGAGCCGGGTTCGACCTCTCACACCCTGGTGGAGGCCACCGCCGGTGGCAACTACAGTTGGATGGTCGTGGTCAGCGACGGCATGGAAAGCGTCAGTTCGACAGTGGGTCACTTCTCACTCAATGCCCCCCCGAGAGCCCATATTGACGAGATAACCCCGATACTGGCCGAATGGCCGGCCAATGTGACCGCCACAGGCCATGGCGAGGACGATGGCACCATCGCGGGCCACCAGTGGCGGATTCACGATCTTGGTGTCGTGGCCAATACCTCCACCGTCCGATTGGACAATCTGACCCACGGTTCCCACCAGTTCGAATACCGGGTGATGGACGATGAGGGGCTCTGGTCGGACTGGAAGCATCTCGTGGTGAAGCTCTACACGAAACCTGTGGCCGATGCCGGGTCGGATTACCTGGCCAAGGTCGGGGAGACGGTCTTCTTCGACGCGGCCAGCGGCTCATATGACAACGACGGATGGATCGCCAAGTGGGATTGGGATTTCGACGGCGATGGCCAGTCGGACTGGACCGAGACCACCTCCAAGGGCGAGACCCTGGATTCGGTCCTGATCACCTATTCCTACAGCCAGGCCCGCAAATACCAGGCAGTTCTTACCATCACCGACAACGAGGGCTACACAGCCACCGACGCCAGGGTTGTGGAGATCGAGGCCGGGGAGACGGTCAGCAACAATGATGATGATGATGACGACGGGTTTTTGTCCGGTGTCCAAGTCCCGCTTCTTATGACCGTGATGGTGATTATCTCGCTCCTGGCCCCAATTGTAAGGAGATATCGGTATTAGTTTTTATACTCGTCGTCGGGATTTCATCAATAACTGCATAAGCTTATATCCTACCAAAGATATGATTTGGCGATAAATTGACCCTGGTAGCGCCCCAGTCTAGAAAACGACTTTCCCGGGATGAGAGCGGAGTGGAGACCGTGATCTCAACCGTCCTGCTCCTGGCCATCATGATCAGCGTCTCGGGGGCGATGCTGGCCTGGGGTATTCCCACGCTCCAGCGCAACGAGGCCCTGGCATCCTACAGCGCCACACTGGGTACCTTCGAGGGCCTGGAGGCCCAGATGGAGGCGGTCATCACCCAGGGAGAGGGCGCCTCCCGCTCGGCCGGTGTTTCCACCTCGGCCGGTGTCATCACATTGAATGGGAAGAGCGACCAGTGGCTGATGATCTGGACCTATGTGAGCTGGGCCGAGCTCTCCTTCAGGGATTTTGGCAAGGAACAGACAGGGTTCTCGGTCATGGACCTGACCCGCCCTGCGGGAACCCCGCCGATAAACTGGAAGATCAACCTATTCTGGCCTGAGAATTCCACTTCGATGACCCGGGGATTGACCGGTATCCTGGTGGATTTCGGTGTCGAGCTGGCTCCGCCCCTGAACGGGACCGTCGAGGCCGCCAACGGTACTCTCATCGGGGGATTTCGCTGGTTCCACAACGACGCCATAAAGTACGTTTACCCGAGCGTTGGCGGCAGCTACTCCATCAATCTGCTCAACGGCGGCCTGATGGTCAAGGAGCCGGGCATCCGTCCCAGGGTCTACAACGCCCCCCTGGTCGTCAGCCAGGAGGAGAACCGGAGCCTCAACTCCATCCTGCTGAACCTGGTGCGACTCAACAGCTCGACATCCCAGTTCAACACGGCCGCGTCGGGCAATTTCTTCATCTCCATGACCAACAGCGGAGCCGAGATCGTGACCTCTGAATCGGTTTACAGCCTCAAGATGCAGTTCCTGGGGTCGGGACGGAGAGGCTGGCTGAGCTATTTCAGGGGCGAGGAGGGCTTCCTATCCACCAAGACCTCCGACGAGGTGGGTCGGACCCAGAATGAACCTTTCCAGTTACTGTTGATCGAGACCGAGGTACAGGTCAGGCTGGGGTTCAGATGAGGTCCGCGAAGCGACCTCGAGCCCATCCGTGTCGTGATGAGGCGGCCTCGGCCGAGATATCCTATGTGTTCACCGTTTTCCTCTCCTCCATGATCATGACCGCTGTGCTGCTCTCGTTGACCAAGGCCGTGGACAAGGTGAACATCGCCACCGGCCAGGTGGAGGTGGACGAGGTGGCCTCCAGGGTGATCATGGGCATCAACAACATTCAGGATCTGGCGCAGCGATACCCGGATGTGACCCATCAGCAGAAGATCGATCTGCCCCAGCATGGATTCAATTACATCATAATGGGCCTGGATGACCGTCTGGTGGTCAGACAAACGCGAAATCACGGTGCCAGCATCGAAATGGTAATATATCACGATCAAAATAATATTCTAACAGGCAAGGTATACTCCTTCTCACCTAGCCTGATCATCGACTATCAACCCGGATCGAATGAGATCCTGCTCAGGCCGCCCACAATGGACGGGTGACCTTGAAGGTGTAACTCATGGCAGCCACTGAAGAATCCCTTGAAGAGATCTACGACGACGGTTTTGGCGTCCTGGAGCCAATGGACGAGGCCGGTTCGGCCCGGGCTCCAGTCGACCCGAAGGCCCAGAAGAAGCTGGAGAAAGAGCGTAAGAAACAGGAGAAGTTGGCCCGCAAGCAGGCTGCCGCCGCGGCCCGGGGCAAGGCCGCCGCCACCGCCACCCAGCAGATGGCCATGGCTGATATCGAGCTGGGAGAACAGTACGAGGAACTGGACACCTACGCGGTCACGGCCCCCTTCTCTTATGTTCGTATCCTCTTTGACAAACGGGACTACTCTCGTCTCTACTACGTGGTCGAGCCCGATATCTCCCCGGCCGAGCAGGACGATCTGGACCAGATCATCGATGTTCTGATCCGGGCCTTCAACATCAGCAAGGAGAACCTGGACGAGGATCAGGAGGAGTTCCTGAAACAGGCGACGAACGATATAATCAACGCCTACAACCTTTCGGTGAAGAACTCCAACGCCGACAAGATCCACTACACATCAAGCGGGACCTGCTGGGCTACGGCAAGATGGACGTGATGATGCATGACGCCAATATCGAGG
>CAYSUX010000092.1:0-10524 GCA_964434315.1 uncultured archaeon | reverse complement strand
CCGAGTACATTCGCACATAGGCGCCGCTGTCGTCGTGTACGAGTTGACCGGCGAGGTAGTCCAGGGAAAGGCGGGCGGCCTCGCAGTGGCGGGATTCGCCGGTATGGTCGCACAGGTAGGCCATGGCATAGGCCGTGCCGGCCTGCCTAACGATGTTCTCTTCCGGCAGGTATCGATCCTTCTCGATATCGTACAGATATCTGAATGAGCCATCCATGTTCTGATCCCTTTCCAACCAGTCCGCACCCAGCCACAGCGCCCGCTCCAGCGGGTCGGTGTAATCGAGACGCAGGTCCGAGGCCTCGATGCTACCTGTCCCGGGTGAAGGTGCCAACCAGGCTCCCAGGACAAGGGGAACACAGAGCAGCAGCCAGAGAAGTACAGGCCCATACGCACTCCTTATCCGCTCTCGCCAGGGCGACCGAAGGGGTCGTTCATCCTCCTGGGCGTTGTCAGGCATCCTCCTGGGTATGGAACCCTCCATATATCATGGCCTCCATATCCCGAAAGACCCATGGCCTCAACCTCCCGGGTTCCTGGTGAGACCATTCGCCGTGAGCTCGCAACCTTGATCAGAACATTCGCTCATCCCCGGCTCCTGCCTCAGTTGCTGGTGGTGGTCGGCCTGCTGCTCCTGTGGTTGGCGTCCTGGCCCTTCGGTCCGGGAAACCGGGAGCTCATCCCCCTGCCACGGGAACCATCGTTCACTATCAGCCACCTGGCCATCCTGCTCTCGGCCATCCTGATGGTCCTCGGTTCCACACTCCTTTTCAGGGAGGTGTGGAAGGGGCGCCCCATTCCAGCAGCCGACCGGCGTTACCAGTTCCAACACCCATTGGCAGGTCTCATCGAATGCTGGGCCGGCCTCTGTCTGTTCCTCTATCTGATGCTCGCGCTCAACGGGACGGTCAAGGCCCCAGGTTGGCTGATGGGCGATCGCACAGGCAGGGCGGCCTATCTGGTCCCGGCCCTGCTCTTTCGCGGCGCCGGAATGACCCTGGCTCCCGGTCTGCCTCGAACCCAGGCTCGCGTATTGCTGGATCTGGGTCTGCTGGTGATCGTGCTATCCATGGTGTCCCTGGTGCGATATCCCTATGACCTCATCGACGGAGAGTTCTTCGGGCCGGCTCCGGCGTTCGAGGCCCTGGGCCTGGGTCTGCTCTTCGCCGCCGGTGCCGCTACCGGCTACTGGTATGGGTTGAGGAGGCCGACATTGGAGCTGGAAGCCTCGGAGCTGGAAACATTGGAACCTGAGGATACTCCCAGGGAGCAACGGATGTCAGAATAGATAAGAAACCTGAAAAGGGACCGCCCCACCACATCACCCTGATATGAAGCAGGGGCAGGGGGCAGGGTCAGAAGAATGGTTCGAACCCATCATCGAACATGGCCGAAAATCCGCTTTCGAAAGCAGGGGATATGGGATAATTGTGGGAGTTCCCACGCCAGATATATATAATCTGAGTGAAAACCAGAGCATAGAACCCGGGAACGGGATTCGAGTGATACCATGCACCGCACCATTACCTTCACCATCCGCGCCAACACCTGCAAACAACTGAACCTGAAGCCTGCCACCCGCCTTTACGTGTCAGCCTATGGCAAGCCAACTGATCTCAGGATAGTTCCCCAGGCCTCCAAGGGCAAACGTCCCAGGTTCAAGGTCGTGGATACCAAGGAGAGAAAGGAGAGAAAGGAGAGCAAGACCACGAGACCAAACAACAGCGAGGGTTCGTCGGGGTATCGGCCCAGATCCCGGCCCAGGTATGCCCTGCTTAGCCCCCTTACCTCAGTTGTCGCCATGTTCGCCTTGTTCCTGACCACCGCCGGCGGCTTCCTGATGATGGGAGTCTAGAATGAACAGAACAGGCTTATGGAATGGAAATACGAACCAATGGAATTACTAACAATGGAACTGCGAACCGATGATAACGGAACCTGTGAACCGAGCCGAGGAATGAACATGAACCTTTACCGATCGACCCTGCCTTTGGATGAGCTGTTGCTATCCAAGATGATCATCTCTAACTCTAATGTCAAAGAGACACCGGACCGGGCCCTTTTCAAGCGACCCGGAAGGGTCCTGGTGACCGCCACACCCCGCGACAAGAGCCCATCCGGGTCCCTGTTCGCCACGGCTCAACCGAGAAAGAAAAAGAGGCGATGGCGTTCACGGCTGCTATGAAGATACTGCTTTTGTGTTACACCACGAACTATGACCCGGGGAAGGGAACACCCTTGGCCCACACCTATCGAATGTTGTCAGCTACCACCGAACACATTCTTTCCCTTCCCCACATGTCCGTCGGGTCGAATCGAATCAAATACCCGGAACTGATGATGAACATGGACCTGACCGGACAACCGAGGTACGAATAGCTCAGGCTGTGATGAACCGCTTTTGATCAACCGCATTGGCGGATAGCCTGTGAACCCGGCTGAGCCTGGCTGAGGACTCCTCTGGGAGTCTATTTGCGCCTTCTGATGACCACCGCGACCGCGAACGTGGCCAGGATGGCGGCCAGGAACCCGAAGCCGGGGTCGTCGTCGGTACCGCCGACCGATTCCTCGGTGGTCACATCCTCCTCGTTGGAGTCATTGTAGAGTCCACCGGTATCGATGGTCCTGACCACGCAGAAGTATTCGGTGTCGGGATTCGCGTCGATGATCATGATGGTGGTCTCAGTGGCGACGTATATCGTATCTATCAGAGTGTTGGTGTCGGGTTCAAAACCTTCCTCGGTGGATACATGGACCTCGTAGTTGGCAAAGTCCCCGGCATCCGAGGTCGACCAGAAGAGTTCGAACGATTCATGGGTTCTCGAGAAGGGTCTATCGAGCTCCACAGCCTCGGGTGGGCCGTTGGCGGTCTCGGCCATGACCTGGTCCGAGTCGCTGTGGGAACCTCCGTCGTCCACCACACGGACCGCGAAGAAGTACCGGGTACTCTCATCCAGTCCTTTCACGGTAAACTCGGTGGTCGATTGTGTCGTGATAACGGTTTCGGGAGCTATGGCATCGAAGTCGAAGGTCGTGCCCATGTAGACCTCGTACTGCTTGAAGTCGTCATCACCGTTCCGGCTCCAATCCAGCAGCATCGAGTCATGGGTTATCTCGGTGGGTGAGCTCAGGGTCACCTTGGCCGGGAGAGGCTCTGTGCGTACCTCGATCTCGTTGGAGTCATTGTAGAGCGGGTCCTGCTCCTCCTCCTCGTCGCCCTCGTCCCAGGTGCGGATCTGGAAGTAGTAGGCCGTGGCGGAGTCCAGGCCTGTGACCTTGTAGGAGTCTCGCGTGGCCCGGGTCTCCTCCTTGACCAGCTCGGGGTCGTCCTCGTCGATATCGAAGTTATCGTCCTCGGACATGTAGATCATGTAACGATCGAAGTCGTCATCCTCGTTCTCTGACCAGCTTAGCCTGACCCAGGTATCGGAGATGTCATCGTTTTCGGGATCATACAGCTCAGAGGCCACCGGGGGCTTGTTCAGGGCCGGGGTCGTGACCTCGATCTCGTTGGAGTCGGCGTTGTTGCTGCCATTATCGATGGAGCGGACCTTGAAATGGTAGGTGGTGTCATCCTTCAATCCATCGACCATGGTCTGATTGTCACGCCGATCCAGGATAGTTTGATCAAGGGTATCATCGTCGGGTTCGAAATCCTGCTCTGTGGATTTATGGATCTCGTAATAGGCAAAATCGGTGTTGAGGTTCTCACTCCAGTCGATGGAGGTCTCATGATAGGAGGTGTTGGTGGCCTCGCGCAGGTTGCTGGGCAAGGGGTCGTAATCCAGGGTATGCACATTCAACTCGTTGGAGTCGTTGTGCTTGGCTGGATTGCCATTGTCATAGACCCGGATCTTCAGGTAGATGTCCCGATTCTCCCATAGACCCAGTATATCGGCACTGGTGATGTTGCGTTCATAGAACTTGACCCTACTGGTGTATGGCGTCGGATCGAAATCTGACTTCAATGCCGAATGTATCTCGTAATAGGCGAAATCGATATCCTCGTTCCTGGTCCATTCTATCTTGACCGACTCATTGGTCAGATCCAGGTATTCATCCGAGATGGTGACGGCCTCTGGTTTGTAGTTGACACCCTTGGTCCTTGCGTATTCTTCGTTGGAATCCACATAGTAGGGGCCACCACTGGCCTCTCCCTGACTGTCCACGACGCGTATCTGGAAGTAGTAGGTCGAACCCTCGGCCAGGCCCGTGACATTGTAGGTAACAGTCTCGGGATCGTTGACATCGGCCATCCAGGTCTGGGCCTCATGTTCGGGGATGGGGACGAAACCGGCGGCATGGGACATGTGGACCTCGTAATGGCCGAAATCGAGCCAGGTGGTGGACTGGTCCCAGGCCAGGTTGATCCAGTTGACACCGGGGTCGGGCTCGGCCAGCTCCACCGGGTCAGGAGCCGGGCTGTCACTACGGTGGGCCGTGGTGATGGTCTCCACATCCTTGGTCTCTTCCTCATTGTACTTGTCGGTGGCGAAAATGTGAAGGACGAAGTTTGCCTCCTCCTGGTCACCGGCATTGGAGGGGGCGGTGATAAGGTAGGTAAAGTAGTAGGTAACCGTACCTGATAGAAAGAACTCGGTACCGTCCATGGGTATCGGATGACCTGTCTCGTCCAGTACCGAATCGGACCATCCAGGCGCGCCTCCGTCACTGGAGAAGGATAGCCAGTAGTTACTACGGCATCCCGGACTCATATCCACTTGAATGTCATATTCTGTGTACATTCCGGGTTCCACACCATTGTATCGGTCATTTGCCGTCACTGTCCAGCTAAAACAAGCCTGGACCGGCATGGCAAGAAAGAGCAGTGTTGCACCGACCATCAGGAAGGCCACAGCCAGGATTTGGATTCGTCGCATTTTATTACCCCCGAAGGAATGGAAGCCGACAGACCTGGTTTTATAAAAACTATCTGCTTTGAATCATCAATTTGTTATGCGACAAACCCTGAAAATCGCTCTCGGCCCATCTGTTCCGGATCTTTCATCTGTAGCGAGAGAATAAAATAACCGTAGTAATTTTTCACCACAGAGACACAGAGATTCTTCGTGTTCGGTCTCACTGTCTCTGTGGTCAATTTTATTGGCGATTATTTAGTGCCCGTGCTATGATACAATCTACCGATACAGCCGGGCGGGCGAGCATTGAACGGTATTCGGTCACCTGAATTGAATGCCTATCTTCTGCGCCTTGATATCAGCGCGCAAATGGCTGCCACAATGACCATGAACAAGGTGAACCCGGGAAGCCCGGCGTCGTCATCAACGCCCCCGGAACCCGGTTCGGTCTCGGCCTCCTCCTCGTTGGAATCATTGTAGAGTCCACCCTGGTCATGGGTCCGGATGATACAGAAGTACTCGGTATCCGAGGCCAGGTTGGCTATGATGAGATTGGTGGATGAGGCCTCAGAGACCTTCTGGATCATTGTGTCGATATCGGGCGTGAACTCCTCCTTGGTGGAGACATGGACCTCGTAATGATCGAAATCCCCGGCCCCGGAGGGTGTCCAGCTCACCATGAACGAGTCGGAGGTGATGGAAAATGGATCATGCAGAATCACAGCTTCAGGAGGCCCGTTGAGCGTATCGACCAGGACTGGCTCCGAATCCCTGTAGGAGCCGCCCTGATCCACCACCCGTACGATGAAGTAGTAACCCGTTCGCTCTTCCAATCCCTGGACCAGAAAACCGATGGTGGTCTGCTCACCGATGGAAGCCAGATACTCCGGCGGGTCAACATCATACAAGGCCGTGGGACCCATGTACACTTCGTATTGATTGAAGTCGTCATCCTCGTTCTTGGACCATTCCAACTTCACGGTGGTATGGGTCACCTCAAGTGTGGAGCCGATGACCACAGCGGCGGGCAGGGGTTCGGTGTGCACCGATATCTCGTTGGAATCGTTGTACAGGGGCTCCTGCTGGGTCTCTTCGTCGCCTTCATCCCAGGTCCGGACCTTGAAGTGATAGGTGGTGTCCGGATCCAGGTTCGTGACCTTGTAGGAGGTACGGGAAGCTCGCGTCTCTTCCTTGACCAACTCCCCTTCGTCATCATCGATATCGAAATTCTCGATGTTCGACCTGTAGATCTCGTAATGATCGAAGTCCTCTTCCTCGTTCTCGGACCAGGAAAGCTTGATCCATTTATCGGATATATCGCTCCCATCGGGCACCTCCAGCACAACGGCTATTGGGGGGATGTTCAGCAGGGGAGTGGTCACCTCTATCTCGTTGGAATCCACATGGTGGCTACCATTGTCCACGGTTCGGATCACAAAATAGTAGGTGACACCATCCTGCAAGCCTTCGACCTTTGTTTCGTTGTCCCTCAGGTCGTAGTTTGCCTGATACAATGTTGCCGCCTCGGGCGTGAAACCCTCCTCGGTGGAGTAGTGCACCTCGTAGTGATTGAAATCCGTGTTACAATTGTAGGTCCAGAACAGATCGGTCTCATGATATGAGGTATTGGTGGGATCGAAGAGCGTACTGGCCAATGGATCGTAATCCAGGGTCTTGAAGGTGACCTCGTTGGACAGGTTGTTCTTGCGACCGCTGTCCCATACCCTGATCTTGGCATAGATTGTCTCATTCTCCCAGAGGCCGATGAACTGACCTCCGGTCATATCCGGGTCATAGAGCTTGGCCCAGCTGTTGTTCTTGTTGGCAGTGAAATTTTGATCAAGGGAAGCATGGAGTTCATAATAGGCAAAATCACTCTCATTGCACCTGGACCAGTTTAACTTGGCCGAGTCATTGGTGATGGTCCAGGCTTCCTCCAGAAACGGGGCCGGTGGTGGAATATTGAGGCCATCGGTGGTTCCCTCGACCTCGTTGGAGTCCTTCAGGTAGGGACCTTTCTCTGGATTCTCATTGTCCACTACACGAACACGAAAATAGTAGGTAGTGCCCTCGGACAGGCCGGTGACATTGTACTCGGTGGTGCTCTGGTCATCCACCGTGTCCACAAGTGACTTCTCGACCGGTATGAAGTCATCGGCGTTGGTCATGTGGACCTCGTAATGGTCGAAGTCCAGGGCCATGGTCTCATCCCAGGTGAGGTGCGCATAGGTCTCTCCGGTCACCGGTTCATCCAGCTCCACCTCATCAGGGGCGCTACCCTTCCAAACCGTCGTTGTGGTCTCCACATCCTTGATCTCATCCTCGTTGTAACGATCGGTGGCCCGGATGTGTAGGGTTATGGCAGCCTCCTCTCCGGTTGTTGCGAAAATGGGTGGCTTGATCTGGAATGAGAAGTAATAGGTTACAACACCGGAGAGAACGAACTCCGTACCCCAGGGGATAACATGACCGGTCTCATCCAGTACATCACTGGACCAACTTGGTGGTTCGCCATCCTTGGTAAAGGATAGCCAGTAGGTATTCCTGCAACCGGGACGCATATCAACCTTGATCGTGTAGATCGTGTAATGGCTCATGGAACCGGCATCGACACCATTCTGGGTATCCTCGGCAGTTACCGTCCAACTGAAACAGGCCTGGACCGGTTGAGCCAGGATGAGCATTCCGGTTCCGACCAACAGAAAGGCTATCAAATAGATATGAAGTCCCCGCATGCTAAGCCTCCGAGTATCACAGGTCCCAATTCCCTGATTTTATTTAAACAATGCGGAGCCGTTTTCATCATGTTGAGCGTTTTCATTTCATCAAACCTTCCTCTCGTCTGAAAGTGGGAACCATGCCATAATGTGGCATACTCGGTAGCTTTCTAATTCTAATGAGCTTTCTTCACTTCTCGATCGGACGGCTGAATTCAAATTATCTGACAGGCAGTTGTCCACAGGTCCATTTCATCAAGCGCCTAGAAAAGCTCGTCCTCTTCCCGACGTCCCTCGACCAGTTCCAGGAAGGCCTCCATCCGGATGGAAAGCGGTCCCCAGTCCTCCTGACCATAGTCCGATTCGATTATCAACAAGGGCATTCCATCCTCTTCAAAGGCTTGCTTGATCCGGGGCGTCTCCATCCCGTAGACCTGGCACCCTGGTAGGGTGGTATAGACCACACCCTCGACCTTGAACTCACGGATGAACTGACGCAGCTTGGCGATGCGACCCAGATTGGGGCTGAAGCAGGCACAGGCATGGGCCAGATAGCCATTGGCGATCCTGGATAGCTGGGTGACCACACCTCCGCTCACCGGTCCGATGGCATCCCACATGGTCTTGGTGCCAAAACATACCTCATCCACCACCATCCGACCCCCGGAGCGCTCCATCAATCTGGGTAGCTTGAAGTAGGGCCAGGCCGTGGGAAGGCCGGTCAAGAGCAGTCTGGGACGTTGGCAGGGGGTCGCCTTACGGTCATTTCGTGCTTTGGCCGCGGCCAGCAAGGTCCGGGCCTGGGTCAGCCACCGGTCCGGGTCGTCCATGAATGAAAGGCTGGCAACCAGCAGGATCTCCCGGCCCCATAACGGCGGATAGGGTTCCAGGGAGAGTCGGTAGAGTTCCCGGATCACCTCACGCTTGGCATCGGTGAAATCAACGGCTTTCTTCAATCGGGCGGCAGTCATCTTCTGACCGGTGAGCCCCTCCAGTTTCTGTCTCAGATGGATCAGGGAATCGAGCCAGAGCCTGCGGGATTGGGGGGTCTCGGTGGTGGCCGGCACCTCCAGTTGCCAAACCGGTCGGTCCTGGGCCAGCAACTCGCCCAGCTTCAACTTGGCGTCGCAGGTGGTCGGCACGATAATTGCCTTCAGATCCTCCCACAGGTCATCCCTGGCCATACTCCAACCCCAGGTGGCCTTCACAAGGGGGCAGAAACGGCCAGGTAAAAGGTGGTCCACCATCTTGGCCGCGGCATGGCTACCACCGCATAGCCGTATCGGTACCGCCCCAGCGGCACGAACCAACTCTTCCGGTACAAAATGGCACAGGGTTCCGACCGGGACCATCTCGGAAGCGTTATCGCTCAGCTCCCGAGCCCGTCGATCATACAGGTCACCGGCCAGGTCCAGGAAGTATTCCAGTTCGGGCAGGTCGCTACGATCTTTACGCAATCGGGCAGCCTCTTCGTTTTGCTCCTTGGTTATCTGACTCATGCTCAGTTCTTCCCCCGGTAGATGGTTCGGTTATGGAAAGTGAGGCTCAGGGCGTTGCGGGGGCAGACCTTGACGCACTCTCCGCAGAATGTACAGTTGGAAAAGGAAGCCAGCTCTTGCCGGGTAGTAGCTATCTCGACCTGTCTGGTAGGGCAAACGACCACACACTGGTCACAGTTGTCGCAATCACCCACCTCCTTGCGTAATTGAAGCAGGCTCACCTTGTTGAAGCAGCCTGTCAAAGCCCCCAACGGACACAGGTAACGGCACCAGAAGCGAGGAATGGCCAGGGCTCCCGCAACAAAGACGATGATGACGAAGATGAGCCCCCAGGCGATGGGGTCGGCCAACCGCCAGTCCCATTCCCCGGTCTGGAAGAGGTTGAGCATGTTGGTCGAGTCCAATAGGTAATAGAACATCGGGGCCGGGCACAAAGCACAATACGGTGCCAGGCGTGCCGTACCCTCGGGCATGTAAGAGACAAAGGTGAGACGGGCAGCCTTTGAACCAAGTTCAGAAAGACCAATGGCCAGGGACAGGAGCAGCACCGAGGCCAGTATGGCGAACTTTATCCCGTTCATTCGTTGGTGGATCTCCATCGGGGGTTCTTTCGCCCCGCGTTTCAGACCCTGCCGAGTTCGCGTCAACATATCCTGTATCAATCCAATAGGGCAAGCCCAACCGCACAGGGCCCGACCGATGAGTAGACAGATCAGCAGGAGGATCGCCACACCGGCAAAGATCCAGATGAAGGTCATGTCCAGGGTCAGATTTCGTTGGAACAGTCCCAGGCTACAGAGTCGGCGTCCTTCGGAGTCCATGTACTCCGGCATATCGAACCTGAAGATGGGCAGAAAGGACGAAACATAGAAGGTCCCTATGAGTGTGAAGTTCAGGAACCAGACCAACAACAGTTGCGTGCTCAACCGCAGATTGGAGAGCTTGGCCCACCCCGGCATTCGTTTCGAGACCTCGTCGGGCGGCACTGTCTTACCGGGTGGCACTGCCTCGTCGGTTTTATCCTTGGTTTCATCGGCCGGGTCCGTCAAGGTAAGACTTCCTCCAGATAGGCTGAAAAGGAACCGGTGGCAACCCCGATGATGACGCTGAGGGCCAGGAGGCCGAAGATGGCGACCCGCAGGCGGTCACGGTGTGTTTCCCAGGGGCGACGTTCGAGATGCGGACCGGTCAGATCGGTTATCGGTTCCTCACGACCAAGGGGTAAGAGTCCCGGATGGGGTCCAGGGGCTGCCGGTAGATGGGATCGTACGATGAAAATCCATGAGAGTAGCACAGCGATGACCATTCCACTCATTGCCAGGCTCAAGGTGTAGGTCTTCAAAGCCGGGTCTGCGACATGATTCAGGTACAACGGTGAGGTGGTATTACGCCCCATCGAGTCGTGGGCTACGAACCAGAAAGCCAGGTATCGACCATTGTCCTCCAGGG
>CAYSUX010000091.1:3467-10526 GCA_964434315.1 uncultured archaeon | reverse complement strand
AAACTTGTCGTATTTTTTGGAAGCCGAAATAGCCCGGCTCGTCGCCGCCGATGGGGTTCTCGCCCCTGTTGATGGCGTCTATCTTCCAGCCCGAGCGCTTGGACCGGCGCTGGATGCCGGTGACCGTAAAGCCGGGCACGTCGGCGAAGAGGGCCGCCGCCGGGATCCCGACATAGCCCATGCCGATGACTGCGATGTGGGTCTGCGCTGTCGTCTTGTCGGTGGGGGAGTTAGGTAGCGTGTTAGACATTATGTGTTTCTCCGTTAGGATTTGGTAAGAGAGTGAGGGGGAGGGAGGGTGAGATGGTTAAGGGGGTGTGAATTTGGATATCTTCTTGAATACACTGTAGTCGTGAAGCTCGCTCATCTCATCTTCTTCCAGTCCTTGGCGTATTCTTTTCATTGATTCTTTATCTTTCACTGCCAGATAGCTCATTTGGATATGGAGAGTTGGAAGGAGAGGGCTTCAATGATTGATTCCTTGATATCCAAATCTTCGATCTTTCCTAGGGATTTCACCAACCTGCTTTTATCTAGGGTTCTGATCTGATAACAAAGTACAATTGAATCATATCGAAGACCGCCGGTTGATGCTGATATCAATACTTCATTTGGAAATATCCTACGCCCGGTCTTGAGAGAAGTGAGTGGAAGTACATTGACAAGACAACCGGCAGAAGGTGGTTGATCTGCTCATCACTTATCACCAGAACTGGACGGGTCCGTCCCTGCTCAGAACCGACCACTGGATCAAGATCTGCTATGAATAAATGCCACTGGTATTTCATCTATTCCTGGGGCCAACCTTCAAGGTCGGTCGTTTGAAAATCCTTTTTAATGCTACTTAGATCTTCCTGAAATAACGGATCATCTATGCTATCTTTGAGAGTCGCTATCTTCTGTTTGTAGCTCAGATGTCGTTTCATTACTTCCGGATCGGATTGAAGCTCAAGGGATTCGATGACGGTATCAAATTCGTCACGTAGGTGGATAAGCTCATCAAGCGCCGCCTTGGGTATGGTTACAGTCTCTGATAGATTGGACATCGTATTTACCTTCCACTACCAAGCAAATAAATGTTTCCTATCTTTGGAACACGGTATTTCATTTTTTCCTAGTCTTAATATCTCTGGGTTCAAACTACTGACTCTTCGATGCTGGGAGGAACCGGTTCACCATACTTCCTGAGGCTTGCGAGATAACCATGGGCGGTCTTGAAACTTGTTTCAAGTCCGATACCAATGCTTACATTGGTAGAGGCTTCTGAAATATTGGCCAGGGCCGCCCGCCGGCTCCGGCCCTGGGAGATACACCCCGGCAAGGTTGGGCATTCGGCCACCCAGACATCGTCTTCGTCCTGTTCAAGCACTGTGTCGAATCTCATTGATCATGTAGTATTGGGCGGGCGGGCGGGGGGGCGGGGGACGGTCGGAGGTTGCTAGGGTTCAAGTCTGAGGACAATGCAAAGCATTGGCAGAGGATGGCGGGCTACCGGTCAGCATCTCAGCTCTCCAGCTCTATCCGCTTCTTCTGCTCCAGCGACTCCAGGGCGGCATGGGCGACCCTGACCGCGGCCAGTCCGTCCTCGCCGGTGACCAACGGTCGCTCCTTCCTGGTGGCAGCTTTGAGAAGGTCCACCAGTTCATTCTTCAACGGTTCCCGTTTGGTCAGGGCGATGTGGCGCTTCTCCACCTCCAGGGCGGTCTTGAACAGGTTGGCCTCGTTGATATCGACGAAGTGTGAGGTTGAGACCCCCACGGCCTGGTTGATGTAGTCGAGCTCCACATAGTGGGTAGAGCAGGTCAGGGTTATCTGGCGAACCTTCATGGGCGTGAGCCAGTTGGCCTCGCAGATGCCTTCCTGGTCTGAGTCGAACTGGAGCAGCATAGAGATATGGTCCTCGTGCTTGGGCGTGGATATCCTACCGCCCAGGGCATAGACCGAGGTTATCTCGCTACCGGTCAGATACCGCATCACGTCCAGGTCGTGGATGGCCATGTCGAATACCACACCCACATCGCTGATACGGGTCGGGAAGCTTGACACTCGTCTGGAAGCCAGGGTGATTATCTGGCCCCACTCGCCCATGCGCAGCGACTCTCGGGCATAGCCCACGACGGGATTGTGGCGCTCGATATGGCCCACTGCCAGGGTCACCCCGGCGTCGGCAGCGGCATCGATGATGGCCTGGCCGTCGGCAACGGAGTTGGCCAGGGGCTTCTCGCATAGCATGTGGACGCCGGCTGAGGCGGCGGCCTCGGCCATCTCCCGATGAAGGGAGGTGGGAGTGGCTATGACCACAGCCTCCACCTTCTTCAGCAGTTCCCTGTGATCAGAATAGACCTCACAGCCAAAGCGGTTGGCGACGCGGCGGGCCTGGGCCTCGTTGGCGTCGGCGACACCTACCAGGTTGCTTATCTCCGAGAATACCCGGGCATGGTTCTGGCCCATGGAGCCGACGCCGATGACGCCGGTGGGGATATCGAACTGTTTATCGGTCATGGATCCTACGCACCTCATGGGTTAGAAATTCAGCCATCTGTTGTTTGGTCACCACTTCTTTAGGTTGAAGATGAACGGCAATACTATTCTCCTCCAGGTCATCGACAAAGAGGATGGTCTCGGTGTATGTTATGGGAGCCAGGCCGGACACCAGTTCCCGGGTCAGCGAGATCGTATCGGCCAGCGGAACATGATGTTTGGAAAGGTAGTAAAGATCAAAATAATCCCGGATGGTGTTACGATGGGCGATGGCCACCATCTTCAGCACCCCGATGATATCGGGTCGGGCGATGTTGAGCTGCCTGTATTGTGTGGAATACTCTTTGACCTTGAAGTGGACCATGATGGCCGAGGTGGAAAAGAAGGTGACCTTGATGCCCCGGATGACCAGATCCAATTGATAGCCGAAGTCCTGCTTGACCACCTTGTATTCGTTCTGGAATTTGGAATCGATGAAGCGCAGGATGGCTGTATCATCGACCTTATCGCCATCGAAGATGAAGTCAAGGTCCTCGGACTGCCGATGCCCTATCTGCAACGATAGGGCCGTTCCACCCACCAGTGTGAACCGCTCCATGAACGATTGGTCGGCGAGAGCCTGCAATACTGACCGGGTTTTCTCGGGTAAATTATTCAGATCCATCTCGTGTTCCATCTCTTGTTTTATCTCGTGTTCCATCTCTTGTTTTATCTCGTGTTCCACATGTTCCATTCAGTCGCCTGCTATCAGTATCTTCTCGATGAAGTTGGCCCGCTTGAGGAACCGGCCGCTGGATCGCAGCTCGTCGGCGATCTCCCGTAGCCGTTGGGGACTCACCTCTTTGCGAAGCCGGAACATCTCATCCAGATCGCCGTAGAGCAATACCCGACGGACCACCACCTTCTCGGGAAGGTCCATGGCCGTGGGGGCGTAGTTCCAGAAGAGGTATCGGGGATAATCGGTCACGTCCATGTATCACAATAATCAGGGCGATATTATCTTTTCTTGGTTTTTAGATATCTTTTTAGGTTTCGCCTTGCGTGAATTATAACCAGGATGGAAACGGTTGATTCTTCGACGGTGTACAAGACCCTGTAATTACGGACAATTATCTCTCGCAGTTCCGGATCGCCGATCTCGGGGACAACACGTCCGCGTCTGGCGAAATCTTGCAATGAGCGGCCTGCATCAAGTAGTTCTTGGACCACGGATGCTGCGTAGTATCTGGAATCACGGGCGATATACTCAGCGATCTCTGCAATATCCTCGGATGAATCACGACTCCATTCTACTCGATAAGCCATTGAGCAAACCGTTTCTCCATCTCTTCCTGAGTGTAGACCCGCCCCTCCCGGATATCATTCAGGCCGCGCTGGACCTTCTGGAGGACATAAAGGTGATACTGGATGTCCTCGAGGGTTGTCTCCTCGGGTAACTGCTCCAAGAGTTTACCGACTTCCTGCTTGGCAGTCTGCATAGTTCTATTCACTCTCCCGAATCGTTATAAACCTATAGGTAAAATAGCACCATTGCAAGTTCAAAGGCGGTTACCCACCCTAAGTTCGGTTGGAAGGTCCTTGAATCGTGCCGGAGAGCCGATGGCCAGGTTCCAGGCCGGGACATCCCGAGTGACAACGGCTCCGGCGGCCACCAGCGCTCCCGCGCCCACGGTGACCCCGGGCAGGATGATGGCCGATGAGCCGATGGAAGCGTCGGCCTCGATGACCGGTCCGGCCAGAGGCTCTTTGGTGCGGATGGGATACATGTCGTTGGTCAAGGTGGCCCTGGGTCCCAGGAAGACCCGGTCGCCGATGACGGAGCCTGTGGGGATGTAGACCATGGACTGGATGGAGACCCGCTTACCGATATCGCACTGGTTGTCGATGATGACCCCCGAGCCCACCAGGGTGTGGTCGCCGATGGTGGTCTCCTCGCGTATCAGGAAGTGGTGGCCGGTACGGACCCGGTTACCCAGGGCAGCCTTGGAATATACCACGCCGCCCGAGCGCAGGACGCAGTCGTCGCCGATGATCGTCCCCTGGATATCCGATTCCGGTCCATCCATCTCGGCCCCGGTGGGATGGCCGATGATGACATCCTCGTCTATTATGCAGTTGACGCCTATCTTCGAGTTCCCCATTATCCTTGCCATGAGAACATCTCGAATCTATGAATATCCTGCATTTGATGGATCGCCGGTATCGCCGGCATCTGGTTAATGACTTGGCTCAGTGAATTGCCGGTATTGCCTGCCTGGTTCGCCAGAAGCTGATGAATGGCTCGTATCAGTGAATCGCCTGGATCGCCCAAAGTTGGTGAATATCTCGTATCAATGAATAGCCCAGGCTGAGGCCGTCACTCCTCTTATCACTCCCCGGCAAGGGCGCCTTGGCACCGGTGTTAATGATACGCCAGGGTCAATTTAGTAGCTGGGCCAGGCCCAGGGGGCAGTATGAATCACTGGGCTGGAGCTTGCGACGAAGCCTGGGACCTTTATAAGCATATCGAAATGAGCTTCGACAATATTATTATGATAATAACGCCGAATCCTCATCCGATACACCATCCTATCCGGTTCCCGGGAGGCCCCCGCGCCTTGTATCTCATTGAGTTTTATCTACTTTGACTCGGACCTCGATAACGACCAAACAGCCAAGGCCAGGGACGATTTCATCATTGGTCGGTCGATACACAATGGTTGAGGTCGATGGTCGGTGGTCGATATGATATACAGTGGGGGCTCCGGTGATCGGGAACGATGTTCGAACCGAGAGTCAGGGGCGGGTGGTGGGGGCTCCGCAGTGGGTGGTGGTAAGTGGTAATGTACTGGGTGGTGTGCAGTGGGTGATCGGCAGTGCGGTAGCTGCCGGTGATAAGGACCGGCGAGCCGGGTGGTGGCGTGTAGTGGGTTATGTGTGGTGCGTGATGCACGGCAGGCGTGGTGGCGTGGGGTGTGTAGTGCGCGATGGGGGGCGGCGGGAGTTGGGTGTTGTGTAGTGTGCGGCGGGCGGTGGGTTCCAAGTCCGTTGACAACGCAGAGCGTTGGTAAAACGGGGCGTGTGGTAGCGTTCGAACCTCCGGTACGGCGAGGTGATTCATCCTCCCGGCAATACCAGGGTGATGGTGATGGCCAGGGCGCTCAGACCCCACAGGGCCAACACCGCCTGTGACTCGCTCAACCGTCGACCATGGACGATGGCGAACTTCAGCTTGTAAGGGTAGGGGGCGATAATGGTCCCGTCATCATCCAGCTTGCCGAACTTGACGAATGGAAGTCCCTTGAACCGGGCCCAGGCCCAGAGCAGAAGATCGAGGATGTGGGGGGCCAGCATGACCAGGCCCAGCAGGGGCCAGCCTTCGATGAGCAGGAACGAGCCAACCGCCGCGCCCCAGAGATAGGTGCCCACATCGCCTTCCAGTATCCGGGCCGGATATCTATTGGACCAAAGCAGGGCCAGGGTGGCTCCCAGCAGGGCCGCCGTCAGGGGCAGTCGCTGGGTCTGACCGTCAAGGACCATCCTGGCCGTCAACCCTGCCAGCAAAAGGGCCGCGAGACCGCAACTCAGGCCGTTGTAGCCGGCGTGCATATTGTGGAGGTTTGCTGTGGCGGTAAGGTAAAGGCAGGCCAGTACCACCACCAACGCGAAGGGGGCCCGGTCAAGCCAACCGGGTATCGAATCCGTGGGAATGGACAGGGCCACCGGCAATCCCAGGAGCAAGGGCAGCAGGACCTTTATCCTCTGGGGAAATCCATTCTGCCGCAGATCATCAGCCAGGCCGAAGAGCCCGAAAAGGAGCACCGTGACCACGATGGCGCCTTCGGTGGCGGATAGCTCCCCGAGGACCAGCATCGTTGCCGCCGCGACCAGGAAGCCCGTCAACACGACCACGCCCCCGGCGGTGGGCAGTTCGGGTTGGCCGGGTTTGTACCGATCCGAGCCGAGCAGTCCCGACTTGACCGCCCACCGACTCCAGGGCGCGGTGAGCGCCAGGGCCGTGATAGCGCCGGTGGCCAGGCAGAGCCAGGCCGGGTATTGGGACTCCATTGCCCTGCCGAGCCGCAAGGACTATTTGATATCTTGCGGATGGATGGATGACCCAGGACCCATATACGCGCCAGATCGCTCCGGCGCCACCCTTTTCTCCAGGGAGTCCCGCTTCCCTACGGGTCTCTGAGGGCTACAATAACCTGGTCGGGATCGAGTGTCATCCGCCCTATCGGCCGGCCAGGGGTTGGGCCATGGGCGGGCTACGGGCCGGCCAGCCATGAGCGATCGAGCCATGGGTCGGCGGCCAGGGGCTTTGGGAGAATATTGTTCAATCAGCGGCCAGCCAGGGCCGGGCCATGGAAAATCGAAAATCTTAATACCGAACACCCGTTGAGCCGAGCCCGGGAAGATGAGCATTCCTCGTTTCCCGATAAAAAAAGGAAGTGAAAAACATGAGAACGGGTTTTATCAAACCTAGAATGAGCCCCGAAGGGAAAGCGCAAAGACCCTGGCCAAAGAGAAGGCCTCAGGCCACCAAGCGAGCAGCCGATCGAGCAGCCGAGCCAGGAGCCGACTCTCCCGGAAAGG
>CAYSUX010000091.1:2132-3367 GCA_964434315.1 uncultured archaeon | reverse complement strand
ACCAAGCGAGCAGCCGATCGAGCAGCCGAGCCAGGAGCCGACTCTCCCGGAAAGGGCACCGGGCTACAGAGACTCCAACTCGAGGATCCCGGTGATCCGGGCTCCAGGGGTCAGCCGGGCTCCAGGAGCCAGTAGGCCTCCCATGGGTTGGCTTCTTCCACAACCGGGAGCGACTCCATCCGCGCGCTTCCGGACCCTATGGGCCAACCGGATCGTCCGGGCCGGCCGGATGCTCCAGGTCAGCAAGGCTCCAAGGGTCAGCCGGATTATCTGGCCGACAAGGGATTGAAGAACGGCGAAGGAATCGTCAACGGCAATCTGGCAGGAGAGGGGCTCGTCAACGGTAGCCTGGCAAGGGAGCCGGTCAATGGGTATCTACCGGGAGAGCGAACCGCCAAAGGCGAACTGACGGGGGATGGCCTGGTCAATGGTTTCGGGCTCTCTTTCGGCGACGGTCTGGTCAACGGCGACGGACTGGTGGACCACTATATCGGCGGAGGCAGTGAGGGCAGTGGGGGCAGCGAGGGTATCGGAAGCGGTCAACCTCCCAGGCGGGCGAGCAGGCTGGCGGGCCGGCGAGCGGACGGGCAAGTAGGCAGACGGCTCGGGCGGCTCGGGTCGAGGCTCTCTCCCGGCCCTTCCCGGCGCTCGATGGCCATTGCCAGTGTGACTGTGGTGATACTCCTTGTCGGCACCAGCCTGTTGATGCTGTTTAGGGCCGATGATGACACAGCCAGGATCAGGATCGACGGAGAGCTGGGGGACTGGGACGGTGTGAAGCTGGTCGATGATGCCCGCCATGATGTTGTCGCTCCCAATGTGGATCTGATCCGTATGGCTGTGGTATCGGACGGGCTCTACCTGTCGTTCTATATCGAGACCGCGGAACCGCTCTTCGCGGGCTCCAGTGGCCGTACCGCCAGGATACTCATCGATACCGACCTGGATCGGACCACAGGCTACACCATCTCCAGTATCGGGGCCGATTACCTGCTGGAGCTTTACGGGAAGGAGGGCTTCATTCTCACCTCGGTCTGCTACACCTTCGACCAGGGTGTTCGCCACCCCGCCGATTGGAATGGTTTTGTCGCCCTTACAACCATCAACAGCCAGGGGGCCGGCTCGGCAGTGGAGGCCCAGGTGCCGCTCTTCGACCTGGGGCTGGAGGCCCGGGATATCGTGGCGGTGGCCATCAACACCTCGGATTCCCTGGGCCATGGCGACCTCTCCGACAT
>CAYSUX010000091.1:0-2032 GCA_964434315.1 uncultured archaeon | reverse complement strand
GGCGAGCGTTGACCCGGCGAGCGAAAACCTCGACACATTGGAACCTGGCCTGGAAGAGCTGGTCGGCGTTGTGAGCCTGGTTGCCCCGACCGATAGGGTGATGGTCGATTCCCTGACCCTGGAACTGACCTCCACGGCGCGGGGTGACGATATCGCCTCGGCGTTTCTGGCGGATGTATCGAGCCTGCCAATATCGGGGAATACCCTGACCTTCGCCAACCTGGACCTGGATGTCGAGCCTGGCCGGCCACTCGAGCTACCTATCCTGATCACCCCATCGGCAACGGCCGAGGAGGGCCTGGCCCTGGGATTCGTCCTGTTCGATGTCCAGACCGATGGTCTGGCGACCCTGGACGGTCATATCGCTCCCGGCTACATCGGCAATGTCAGCCAGGGTATCGTCATCGACGGCGCCTTCGGGGACTGGGCCATGATCCCCAGGATGATCGATGATACCGGTGAGGTGGAGAATCCCGATATCGACCTGCAGGAACATGGCGCGACCGCCATGGATAACACCACCTTCTTCTACCTCAATGTCAGGGGTCGCGCCCTGCAAGGAGCCGCCATTCCAGCTTCGGACCCCAGGTCCAAGCCAGGCGGTGGGCGTGATCTGGCAGGGCCGCCGCTACCCTCGGAGATTCGGGATGATATCCAGTTACCGGTCGAAAGCGGAGAGGATGTCATCCGCATCCTCATCGACACGGATTCCAACTCCACCACCGGTTATCGCGCACCCGGCATGGGGCCCGGGGCCGAGCTGATGGTGGAGCTGAAAGGGCAAAGAGGGCTCATCACCCACAGGGCATTGAAGGCCTGGCAGGGTGATTCGGGCACCGACTGGCAATGGTCCAACGGCGAGCCTGTCCGGGCCGCGGCCCAGGGTAGCGAGGTCGAGCTGGCTCTGGATGGTCCGGTTCTGGAGGGTCTGGCTTTGGACGGCCTTCTGTCGGGCGATACGGCTCCAGAGGGTCCGGCTTCGGATGGTCTGGCATCGGGCGATACGAGTCCCGACTATCTGGTCCATATCACCGGCTGGAACGACGAGGAGGACCTGTCAATGGACTCGTTGATCCATGAACTGATCGACCCGACGGGATCATTGACCGACCCGTCTATGGGCTCATCAGCGGACCGTTCACCCATGCCGGGTTCCAGGTCCTCGGTCACCTGGCCCGACTCCTGGACCCTGGTCCACGCCGATGACGACGACGGTCTTGACAGCGACATCGAGCTTTTGAGCCTCAGCTTCGCCGCGGACGATGACCACTGGTTCTTTCGGATCTCGACCGAGGCCGATGTGGACATAACCGACAGCACCTTCGGTGTCTTCATCGACGATGTCAGCTCTGATGACGGCCCCTATGTCTACGAGGCAGCCATAGCCAAATACGAGGCCACCAACGATGTGACCACCGACGCCCTGCTCTACCACTGGGACGCTGACGGGGACGACTGGGACCGGGATACGATCCAGGGCTCGGACCATATCCGGGTCAACGAGGGCTCACACCACGGGGTGGACCTGGCCTTTGACAAGAGCGACCTGGACTTCACCCTGGATATCGCCAACGACAAGGTCCGGGCCGCCTCCATCGACAGCAGCCAGGGCGACGCCGACGAAGCCCTGGAGAGTGGGCAGGAATGGGAAGGACGCAACGACCCCGATTATGTCTACAACGACGATGTGAGCGGACCCACTACCATCCCGGAATTCCCATCTCTGGCGGTGCCGATGGCCGGCGTGGTTATGCTGTTCGGGGTCGCGCGGCGGCGACGGCATCGACGGTGACGGCGATAGTGACGGCGACGGTGATGGGCCATCCGGGAGTTCGGCCTCCGGGGGCGGGGGCGTATTGGTGGCGGGGGTCGCATTGGTAGCGGCAGCCCTGCCGGATATCGCGATTATCGTTCATAGCGGGGCGGCTGGCAGTGGGGCCCGCCAAGGCTTAAGGGCGAGGAGAGCCTGGGGAGGGTATGGGTCGGAAGCCCTCTTTGGCGCCGTCCGCGATCATCCCTGCCACTATCCCCG
>CAYSUX010000090.1:0-10533 GCA_964434315.1 uncultured archaeon | reverse complement strand
CAGCGTCTCTTCCAGCTTGAAATAGCGGATCATGAAGTATAGGCTGGGCAGAAGGAGGATGGTGCCAACGATGAGGCTCTCCTGGTAGAGACTGATCAGGGCGAGGGCGAACATGACCAGGACGATGGGAAAGATGGTGGCCTGGATCTTGGGGTCGTCCAGCATGGCCCTGAAGACATAGTAGGTGGATTCGATGTTGGGAGCCTGCTTGATGTAGACTCGGTGGGTGGCATTGATCTTCAACCGGGAGGCGACGATGGGGGTGATGTAGGAGTCCTCGAAACCGTCGGTCACCAGTACCGCGCTGTCGGCGCCGGTGGCTTCGATGACCCGATCCAGTTGTTTCGCGATCTTCATGTCCGAGCGGTCTCCCACCCGGATGTCACCACAGAGGGTCGCCACCTCAACGTCATGGCCCTCGGTACGCAGTTTGTCATAGGTCCGGATGGCCTTGAACATCGTGTTCGTATCCGATTCGCCGGGATCCGCCAGACCCAGGGCTACTGCCGCCTCCAGGTTGGCTGAACGGGATATGATGGGACTGACCCGTCCCGTCTTTCGCCCCAGATCATCGTCCCTGTCGATACATAGCACTAAGGTGACCATCGCCGTATTCCATATTCCCTTCCATCGTATATACCCCTTTTGGTGAACTATCCCAACATCCACCTCTTCCATCACCTCGCCGGTAGGCCCCAGCTTTAAATAGGGATGGTTGCATGGCGACGACCCATACCTCGAAGGTGGTATCCCTTGGTACAGTTCAAGGCTGTGATCGCCGACCCTGATGAAGGTCATTGTTACAATTACGAGCTTGAAGGCGCCAACGCCAACTCACTGCTGGGCAAGCGAGTGGGAGACGAGATAGACGGCGTCTTCTGCAACCTGCCGGGCTTCAAGCTCACCATCACCGGAGGATCCGATGGCTCCGGCACCCCCTTACGCCCGGGTCTCGAGGGACAACGCCGCCGGCGCCTGCTCCTCACCGACTCGGTCGGTTTCCACCCCGTTCTACCCGGTCAGAGGAAGCGCAAGCTCGTACGCGGTGGTTCGATCTCTGCCGATGTGGTACAGATCAATCTGAAGATCACCGGGACCGGACCGGGCTCTGTCGCTGAGGCCTTGACCCCGAAGGGAGAGTGACCATGGAGGTCCCACGCCAGCCTGATGTCAACATCGGCATGGTGGGACACGTCGACCATGGCAAGACCACGCTGACCAAGGCTCTCTCGGGAGAGTGGACCGACCGCCATTCCGAGGAGGTCAAGCGGGGCATCTCCATCAAACTGGGCTACGCCGATACCAGCTTTTACCGCTGTCCCGAGGGTGAGCCTCCGGCAAACTACATGAACACCCTCAGGTGTCCCATCCACGATCGAGAAAATGAGCTCGAGCGTGTGGTTTCCTTTGTCGACGCCCCCGGCCACGAGACCCTTATGGCGGTCATGATATCTGGGGCGGCTCTCATGGATGGCGCCGCCCTTCTGATCGCCGCCAACGAACCCTGCCCCCAACCTCAGACCCGGGAACATCTGACGGCCCTGAAGATAGCCGGTGTGGACAAGATAGTCATCGTTCAGAACAAGATAGATGTGGTAGATCTGAAGCGGGCCGAGGAATCCTACATCGAGATCAAGAAGTTCATCAAGGGCACTCATCTGGAGGAAGCTCCCATCATCCCCGTCTCGGCTCACCATAATCGCAATCTGGACGTTCTCATCCAGGCCCTCTTCGAGACCATCCCACCCAGAGAATACCACCTGGATCGCCCTTTCAGCATGGCTGTCGCCCGTTCTTTCGATATCAACAAACCCGGCATGGATCTGGCGACCCTCAACGGTGGCGTCCTGGGCGGTTCCCCTTCCCAGGGTCAGCTCGAGGCCGGCTCGGAGGTGGAGATCAAGCCGGGACTGGAGATCGGACCCAACAAGTACGAACCGATCAATACCACGGCGGTCTCCCTGTTCGCGGGAGGCTGTGACCGGGAGCAAGTTCGCTCCGGCGGACTGGTGGCCCTGGGCACGCTGCTGGATCCCAGCCTGACCAAATCCAACGCCCTGGTGGGCAATCTGGTGGGTCCTCCCGACACACTGCCTCCGGTATGGAACGAGTTCACTCTCGAGACCCATCTGCTGGATCAGGTGGAAGGGCTGCGAGAGACCACCGACGTGGGTGCCCTGAAGTTCAAGGAGCCCCTCATGCTCACGGTGGATACCTGCACCACAGTGGGACGCGTGGGCCAGGTAAGGGACGAGACCGCGGAGATGGCGCTGAGCAGGCCGGTCTGTGCCGAGCCGGGCCAGCGAGTGGCCCTGTCACGGCGTGTCGGGGGACGATGGCATCTCATCGGGTACGGCACTCTCCAGGAGTAGAGCTCCCCGAGCCCGAGCCGGAGCCGATGCCTGCCGAGGTCCAAACAAAGCCGGGGCCTTCACCGGGACCATTACCCGAGCCAGAGCCGATGACCGGATCAGCCAACCCAAGGTCCGGAACCGGACCGATAGTGCTACTGGATACAAACCTGCTGCTTATACCGTTCAGGCGCCCCTTCAATCTGACCGAGCAATTGGTCCGGGCCTTTCCCCAGGGTCAAGCTCATGTGCCTTCCTGCGTTCTCGATGAACTCGATAGGATGAACGGACCCAATGTCAAAGCGGCCCGGGAGCTTGCCGCAACCCTCCCGGTCCATCCGACCCCGGCCGGCGAGGTCGATGATGTGTTGGCAGCCATCGCCCCCGATATCGAGGGTCTCATCGCCACCAACGACCGGGAACTGATCCAGACCCTGCGGGCTCAGGGATTGCCGGTGCTGAGGCTCAAGGGCAATGATAGGCTGGTCCTGGAAGGTCATGTCGGGTGAGGTCATTGGATACAAACCCCATTTTCCCCCGGGCGGCTCTGGCGCGGGCCGGGGCTGTTATGGCGTGTGGAGGGCCGGCGGTACCGTGTGCAGCCAGTGCGGGCCCGCCTATGGCATAGCAACGCAGGCTCGCTTCGTTCACCCAACTCAAGGTCGTTGGGATCGGGAACCATACGGAGGTGTTAGTGTAATGAGACCCTCGTCTTCCAAAACATTCAATTTAAAATACAAATACAACCAAGGATATGATCCAAAATAGCCCAGGCTATTCACCTATCATCCGGGCAATCCCTATCGAGGGGTGCTACAGCAGGATACATGGCAACGCTACCAAAGGAGGGTTTACCAAATGGGACGCATCCCTACTGCAGCATTATCCCCAATACCCTATTATATAAGAGCATTGTGAATCAAAGGCACTTCTTGCCTTCTTGCTACCGTTTGTCCATCGATAGGTCCATCTAAGGTTTTCTGGTGCCCAATACCAGGCTCCGGTTCGTCAGGTGGTTGGGGGTTCGATACCCAGGCAGGCGGCAGCTTCGATACAGGCAGCGGGCGGAGTTCCGGTTCGTATCGATCCTGTGTATATTTTCGGGATCTACAACGAGGGCTTAATATATAGGCGAACGGCCCTGGGATACCCATGCAAGATGAACCGCTTGAGGCAATCCAGGGGTCCGAGGCGCTACAGGAGGCTGAAACCCTACCGGTAGCCGAAGCCCCGTCGAAACCCATGGAAGAGTCCAAATCCGATAAGAACCGACTGTTGATAGTCTTAGTTGTGTTCTTTCTGCTCATGCCAGCCTTCTATTTTGGGTTCTTCGTCGAGGAGGATGAGGATGTGGCTCCTGAACCGGAACCAGGCCCCTTCGATTTCTTCGACCCCGATACTGGTGAGCCCATCGCTATTCCCCCCACCACCTTCTATCACTTCGACGGCGGTATCGATGCCATCGAAACCTTGGCCAACGGCACCTATAACGGCACCGCCAACCTAACCGGTGACAACACTCCTTTCTGGACCCAAGGCACTTACTACGGCATCCAGACTTCCACTTTCGAGCCCACCATCGGCGTCACCTCCAGTGGTTCGATATTCATGACCAATTATGGCGGTACCGGCAGAGGCACCCATATCATCCGCTCTCAGGACAAGGCACAGACCTGGGAGGATATGGGTCCTATTAATCAAGAGTACAGCAGCAACGACCCCTATCTCTATGTAGATCTATGGACCGAAAGAGTGGTCAAGTTCGATATGCACGCTCTGGCCACTATGTTCGTCGAGTACTCCGACAACGAGGGCGACAGTTGGGTAGGACCAATACCCGCTTCTGGATTGTACACTCCACAAGACCATCAAACCCTGGCTTCAGTTCCCCCTCCACCAGGATTCCCCCATCCCGTGCTTTACGAAACGATCTATGTCTTCTGTATCAACACCGGTGCCCAGGGACCCATCGGCTCACAATGTGATAGCAGTTTCGATGGAGGGCACACTTGGGAAGGTCAGGTACCCGGACACCCTACCGACACGACCCAATGTAGTGGTCTTACAGGCCATTTGATTGGGGCTGATGATGGTTCTATCTACCGAGGAAACCCCGCCTGTGGTGCCGGGAGCTTTCCTATGGACCCCGCAGCCTATCGCAGCCAGGATGGTGGCCGCACCTGGACCGAGCACATAATCACCTCGGAGACGGGTATGACGGCGGGACAACATAACCGTGAAGTGGCCCTTGGCACGGATGAAGGAAACAATGTTCACGCCCTATGGATGGGAGAAGACAAGAGGGTATATTACTCCAACTCACAAGACCAGGGTGAGAGCTGGCGGGAGCCCATGATGGTGGCTCCACCGGAGATCACCGGCACGGGTTTTCCTACCATTGCTGGCGGCGCGAATGGTCGAGTTGCTTTCTCATATATTGGAACAGAAGGAGCTGGTGGCGAGGGGGTATGGAATGGTTATGTTGGTATCATGACAGATGCCTTTTCGGATAACCCGCTCATTACCACGGTGGCTGTGAACGCACCGGATGATCTTCTTGATGATACTAACGATTGTGGCTACCGGCGTTGTGGCGGCTTTGGCGACTTCATCGACATCGCCATCGACCCTGAAGGGCGGCCGTGGGCCGCATTGGCCCACAATCCCGACGGTGAGACCGGCATCGTGGGCACCTTCACGGTGGGCCCGGCCTTGCGAGGCGAGCTGCGCTACCTGGAGCCGCTGCCGCCGGGCGGGCCCAGCACTCTGGGCCAAAGTCTTTAGGCCGGGCGCCGCTGGCTGGGCATGGCCGAGAACGGCAAGGCCGAAGACGGTGGCCCCAAGCATCCCCTCAAGACCGGCAGGCCCTTGGAACCCATCACGATCCCCGAGGGGCTGAGCGCGGCTGAGGCGGTCGAGCTCTTCGGAAGCACCGGCTACTCCGCCCGCAGGCTGGCCGAGGCCGCCCGGGTATGGCAGAACATGGTGGAAGCCGAGGCCACGGTGACCCTGACGGTGGCCGGGGCCCTGACACCCATCGGCATGGGCGGCATCATCAGCCAGCTCATGGAGCAGGGACTGGTGGACCTGATCATCAGCACCGGGGCCAACCTCTACCATGACCTCCACTTCGCCCTGGGAGCGCCGGTGGTCCAGGGTCATTTCAAGGCCGACGACAGGGCCCTGGCAAAGGAGGGCGTGGCCCGTATCCATGATGTCTTCATCGGCGATGACGAGACCCTTGTGGCCACCGACAGGAAGGTTCAGGAGTGGCTGGCCGACCTCACACCGCCGGGACCCATATCGACGGCTCAGCTTCACGATCACCTTGGCCGACAGGCAGCGGCCGGATCACCCCATCCCCGACGATCGATGATGGTCAGGGCCCACGAGTTGGGTGTGCCTCTCTATGTGCCCTCGCCCGGCGACTCCTCACTGGGTATGAATCTGCTACCCAGGTTCCTGGAAGGCCGACCCCTGGTCGTGGACCCCACATTGGACATCCTGGAGACCGCGGCCCTGATCAACGGGGCCGATACCAACGGAGTGGTGGTCCTGGGTGGCGGAGCGCCCAAGAACTTCTATCTGCAGACCCAACCGACCCTGTGGCAGATACTGGGTCTTGACCGCGGCGGCCACGACCATTTCGTGCAGTTGACCATGGACCAGCCTCACTGGGGCGGTCTGTCAGGCGCCACGCCCGCCGAGGCCCATACCTGGGGCAAACTGGCCGACCCGCACCTCAACAATACCGTGGTTCACTGTGACACATCCATAGCCTTTCCCCTGCTGGCGGCGACGATAATGGAGCGGTGCGCCCCTCGACCTGTCAAGCGCCTCTTTGATCGACGAGATGAATTGGTCGCCGGTCTGGTCGGGGAATGGAGGGTAGCCAGGCGCCAGCCCGGTTGAATGTGATCCTCATGAGACTGGCCGTCCTCTTCTCGGGTGGCAAGGATTCCTGTCTGGCCTTGCAGAAGGCTGCCTTGCATCATGACGTTGTATGCCTGTTGACCATCGAGTCCGAGAATCCGGCCAGCTACATGTTCCACACCCCCACAATCCAATGGACCCGGCTCCAGGCCCGGGCTCAGGCATTACCATTACTGACCCAATCCACCAGGGGGGAAAAGGAGAGGGAGCTGGACCAGTTGAAGGAGTTGCTGGTGAGTGCCATCGACCATCATGCCATCGAGGGGGTCGTGACCGGAGCCCTGGCCTCGGTCTACCAGGCTACACGGTTTCAACGGGTCTGCGCCGAACTGGACCTCTGGTGTTTCAATCCCCTGTGGCAACTGCCCCAGGATAACCTGCTGTACGAGCTTTTGGATTGCGGTTTCGAGGTCATCATCACCGGTGTGGCCGCCGAACCTTTGGACGAATCATGGTTGGGGCGCCTTATGGACGATGACTGCGTCGAGGAGCTCCTGGCTCTGGAGCAAAGCTGCGGACTGAATCCAGCCGGAGAGGGTGGCGAGATCGAGACATTCGTTCAATGGGCGCCCTTGTTCGAGCAAAGGATAGATATCACCGGCTCCCGCAACCACTATGTCCGTGACTCAGGGGTACTGGAGATCGAGGAGGCCTGCCTGGAATGAGGACCCTGGTACTCTCCACCTGCGCGGATCCCCTATCAGAGTACGAGTTCCTGCTTCCCATTGTCGCCATCGTCAAGGAGCACAACGAAACGCGCCCTAGTGCAGATCATAATATCCTTATCCAGCATTATCGTCACCTTGCCGATAGCGACCTCCATAGCAGTGATCGCATAATTATCTGCGGCACTGCCTATCACGATGATGACTATTTAAAATATCTCGACTCGTTCAAGTGGCTGATGGAGACCAACCTGCCGGTGCTGGGGGTCTGCTCGGGCATGCAGGTCCTGGCCCTGGCCTTCGGCGCCCGATTGGCCCAGGGACAGGAGATCGGCATGGTCGAGGTGGACACGATCGCTGATAATCCCCTGTGTACGGGCACTTTTCAGGCCTATGCCCTGCACAAATACCGACTGGATGGTCTGGAGGATTTCGAGGTACTGGCCGTGTCGGATGCCGGAGCCCAGGTGATCCGTCATCGTGAACACCCGATTCTTGGCGTACTGTTCCATCCCGAGGTCCGCCAGGAAGATGTGGTCAGGCGATTCCTGAACACCTTCGATTGAGAACCGGAAGGTCGAATCGAGCCCCACGAACAGGAACCGGAATGACGGAGGTCCGAAACGGGCTTGTGAAAGGAGGGTCATGAGAATGATGGTCCAGAGCCAGAGTGTGACCCTGTCCCTGGGTCTGGGAATCCTGACTTGACTGACCATCTTTCTGGAGTTCATACAAACCGGATTGTATAAGTGGGCTCCGGGGGCTCATTTTAATACCCAGATATTTTTGCTAACATAACATCATCCTATCGAGCTCATCCAAGGAGCCCTGAACATGGAACTCAACCTATATCTCGACCGATACCGGAACGCCACCCATAACTTCTACCGGTGGCGATACGAGCTGGAATTGGCCCACAAGCTGATCCTGGCCCTGGGCTTTGCCTGTCTTACAGGCCTCGCTGCCCAGGCGCGGCTCTACCTGCCCTGGACCCCTGTCCCCGTGACCGGCCAGACCTTCGCCGTGTTGCTCTCGGCCATCGTGCTGGGCAAATGGGGCGGTGTGAGCCAGTCAATGTATGTTGGCCTGGGTGTTGCGGGAATGCCCTGGTTCGTGGGGATGAGCCATGGCTGGGCCTACCTCACCGGAGCCACCGGTGGATACCTGATCGGCTTTGTCCTGGCGGCCTTCTTCCTGGGCCTCTGTGTGGACCGTCATATCCGATCTCGTAGCTTCACCGCCCTGCTGGCGTTGATGCTCTTTGCCAATTTCGCCCTCATCTATGGCCCCGGCCTGTTGCAGCTCTACCTGTGGCTCACATTTGTCAAGGGCAGCTCAGTGAGCCTGGTCGAGCTGACCACCATGGGCCTGACCCCCTTCATCATCGGCGACCTGTTCAAGATCGGAGCGGCCGTGGTAATCGCCCGGAGCCTGATTCCCCAACTACCCTATGGCGAAGAGTTGGATGGGGATAGTTGGACCGACTGACAGCCATCATAGACCCTATCCGACCGTACCCCCCTCCCGGCCGCGGCCTCCCCTACCTGTCCGGTCAATCTCCTGGGTCTGGACTCGCCCGGCATAGACCTCGAACAACCGGACCAGCCCTCCACTGTCGGCGAGCTTTGACTTGACAGGACAGTCGCCCTGGTACCGGAAGGTAGCCTATCGTCGCGAGGCCCTGGAAGAGCAACAGATGATGGGTCACTGCCGACCGTCAGCAACTACCCTAGTAGGAGGTATCGATATAGCCCGAGGTCCCGCACCTGGGACAGTGGACCGGTTCGTTCTGACCCGAGTTCGGGACCTCCAGATACAGACCACACCTGGGACAGATGGTGGTCATGGTCATCGATGCCATTTGTTGTTCGGGAGGAGGCGGAGGCGGAGGCAGGCCATGATGGTACGAGGTGCCCGGCGGTCCAGGTGGAGGGGGCATCGATGGAGCGTCCGGGGTCCGGGGGTTTCCGGCAGGTTGGGGAGATCCTGATCCGGGGCGGGTTCGGCGTTGCCGGGAGGATTGGCGCAGGCTCTGTTTTATACCGATGGACATGGGGATGAGACCCACGATAATGATGGGCAATCCCAGTACCAGGGAGACACCCGAAGGGGCCTTGGAGAGATATCGGTCCGCGCTGGGATATTTCATGTAATTGGTGTTCTGGTTATCTTCCATGACCTCTTTTTCATAGTTGGTGGCCTCGTATCTGCGATTGGAATATCCGTAATAGTATATTCCAAGCTCTTGTGCATCAACGGTCTCGACCTCGAGGGTCAGAACCACGGTATCGCCCTTTTCATATTCATCGGTGATATCTCCTTCGAAGATCAGGTAGACCACCCCGACATCCCAATCCTCATCATATTCATATTCATGTGACCCGGAATCGGGGAACTCGCTATCACCTATCAATATCGCGGTATGATCACACTCGTATTCATCATAATAATAACCAGACCCCATCTGATCGCACACGTACATGATATCGCCGATATCATCCTTTATCTTGATCCGGTCACCTGAATCATAATCGGTGAAATTGTGCGTATCGAAATTGTAATTGAATTCCAGAAAATCTTCAAAGTCGTATCCATCCCCGGAATCGAAACCCCGTCCACTACCGTACAATGTCCGGTAACCTTCCCTGGAATCCATGGTCCCGAATACCGGCCAGAGAACCAGCATCAGTATCGATCCGAAGATGAAGACAAGGATTCCGACGATCACCAGGTTTCGGTTGGGATGATGCGGAGGCCGTAGCTGGCGAACATGGTACCTGGGTCCATTCTGGTCTGAACAGATGGGGGAAGGTACGATATTGTGGGGCTGTGGTGGCCCGCCGGCAGTGGCTCGCTGGGGCTGTACGGGATTCCCACAGGCTATGCATAGGCTTGCGTTCCCATGGTTCGGATAGGCGCATACCGGGCATGCCTGCGTCATATAACCCATCAATATCAGGGTATTTGGATATAAGAAACTTGCTGACTTCCAGCTTGCATGTATCGATAGGAAGGGCTGCCGCCTGCCGCCTGCCGCCTTATCAGCCAAGACCAAAGCAGACCATTATGGGCACCAGCAAGACCCCCATGGCATGTGAGCGGCGAACCCCGGCCTGGGGCGCCAGCAGACCCACGGCTGTCGATATGGCCAGCACCAGCAGTCCCAGGGGCCCGGTGAAGAGGAATACCAGAATGATCAGCCCAACGATGATGGACCTGAGCAGAAGGGCATAATCCATCCTGGGAAAGTAGCGGGCGAAGAGCCGGGCCAGGTAGCAGGTGGCCGGGAAGGCTACCAGGGTGGCGATGATAAGCCCCATCAACAGATAGGCCAGGGCGGGCGGGGGCAAGGTGTCCTCCCATTGGGCGACCGTGATCAGGTCATTGACCGCCAGGGTGGTCCCGGACCTGGGTTTGAGCAGAATGAACAGGCCGGCCAGCACGGTCAACGCGGCTGCCGTGTTCACCGCGCCCAGGATCAGGATGGTTCGCTCGGTATCCTCCAGGCCTTCCCCCTCGTCCTGTTCCTTCCGGGTCTCAATGGCCGGGCCATCCCCATCCCCATCTCCATCTCCATCTCCATC
>CAYSUX010000089.1:0-10576 GCA_964434315.1 uncultured archaeon | reverse complement strand
CGACTTCATCATTCTCGAACTCCGATATGATCTCGGCCTCCCAATAGTTTCTATCGATATAGCTCCATTGAATTTCCTCCACTTCATCACTCTCGAAATCGATTTTCTCTCGGTCCCCGATGGGCGCCACCATGAACATGGCCTTAGCCCACTCTTCGGCTCCGATCCCCGGTTTAGAGGCCGTGAGGGTAGGTATCCGGCCGATGCCAAAGTCGGCCAGGGATATGGAGATAGAGTTGTCTTCTTCCGGTTGAGTTGGGCACGATCGCCAGTCCATTCTCGTGTGCCAGTTACCATCGGTAATGTTGGCTTTCGCATACAGAGCGAACCTATCACAATGGTCTACGGGTGTATTGAAGGTCAGGCTGAACAGGCCGGCGGCGTCGGTGGTGGTTTTGCCATAGGTCAGGGGGTTTCCCGAATCGCCCAGATGATATTCGTCGTCGATTATGTAGTAGAATATATCGGTATTCTTGACGATCTCGTTATCAAGATAGGCCATGTAATCCAAGGTGACTTGCCGGTCTTTTACCAGCTCGACATCATTTTGATCTATTATTTCAAAGCCGAAACCCCGGGGATCATAGGGAAAAAAAACCGGTTCGCCAGGGAATTTTAAATCCTCCCATATAGTGTCCGAATAGGCGCCCTCCAGTGTAATCTCACACTCGATGTCATTCAGGTCGAAGTTTGAAAGGGAGATATCCAGAGCCAACGCGCCTGTATCGTTGGTTGTACCACTTATTAAACCGTCGTCTGTGTCATCACTTACGGTGCCATACCGATAATCGACGACAACTGAAACGTTGGCAGCAGCCTTGCCCTGGTCGGAGACATGCAGCACGCCCTTGTAAGCCGAGGCGGTGAATTCGGATCGGTAGAGCCAGACGTCATAGAATTTTAATAAAACGCACCCGGAGCTCCCAGTATTGTAAGCTTCAATAACAAATTCTATCTCTCCACTTTCCTTCCGGTCTGTGGGGATCTTGTAGGTATGGGTATAGACACCTGTGGAAACCTTGGTGAGATTGGTAAGATTCCCGGTGCTATATCCATCAAATTCATAACAATAATATCCAACATCCATATTCCCCGGATCTACTTTGGCTGAATTATTGGTAAAAGTAATGGTAAAGATTACATCATCACCCGGCGCCGGCATGGGCTTATCGACATCGACTTCAATCTTGAAGCCTTCCTCATGGTCACCTCCATATTTCAGCCACACATTCTCCTCGACCTGGGCCCGGTCGCCGTTACGGGCTCCATCGAAAAAGCAGGTTACGGTTACCCAACCACCGTTATCAATATCATCGGCATCGACACTGAAAGATAAGATGTAGATCCCAGTAGCCTGCTTGGCGGCCTCCTTGTTGACCTCGATATAACGGTCATCAAGGGGGAATCTCTCGATGCTCACGTTGATCTCATCGGCATCGACGTAGTTTTCGCGATCAAACACGTGCAATTCCAGTTTGACCATGTCACCGTCCTCATATATCTTGTCTTCTTTGAATACGAAAAGAGCATATTGGTTCACGGTCGAGGCCCCTGCCGGCAGGGCCGTGAGAATGCCCAGCAGGCTGAAGGCGATGAATACGCTTGCAAGCTTGGCTTTTGAGTTCGATGATGACACCATAGAATCAAGCCCCCTGGTTTGAAACATTTGTCCAGAGTCCGACTATTCATAAACTTTTGGTCAATTTTATTAGTCTATGTGGGAAACTGGTGAGATATCCCCGGCATGCGACGACAGACGCCCGAGCCATGGCTAAGAAACGCATATTCAAGTATATGCGCCGCCCTGCCGGTAATGGCCGCGGCCACGATCCTGTCGTTCTTCTAACGGGTTCTCAACTCCGCCGCCGGGTCACGGCCACAATGGTCGCCGCCAGGGCCGCCACGATAAGGCCGGGGCCGGGCAGGAAGCCGCCGTCATCATCCTCTTCGTCGTCGGTTCCGTTGGTGGGGTCATCAATCGGATCTCCAGGGTCACCGCTCAGCAGATTGCCCTGGGCGTCCACGACGATGTAGTTCATTATCGATCCTATCTCATTCTCAAGGACAGCCATGACCATGTAATTCTCGTCGCTGGGCAGGAAATCGGGCAGAAAGAAGCTCTCGGAGTGGGTACCCTCCACCATCACGTGGGTCCATTCCGGGTCGGTGAGCATATGGGAGCGGTACCAGCCCAGCTCGTAGGGGTGGGTGAGATTCACCTCGGCCAGATTCCCGATGGGAGCCACATGGAAATAGGCCGAGCCCTCGAAGCCATCCTTCTGGACCGTGAACCGGGTCAGGTTGCCGATGCCGAAATTCTTTGCTTCCAGCGAGATCGAGGTGTCCATGACCGACGAAGAGGGAGCCATGATCTCTTCCAAGGGTTCTATCCAGTACATGTGCTTGTCTGACCGCAGTGCAAAATCGACCCGGATACCATCGATGACCTTTTCGGGCATGGTGACACTTAAGGTGAAATTGCCAGTGGTGGGGTCGATGGACAGGTTGCCCACCTCGATTATCGGGTCAATGCCTGCCTCTGGATGATAGGACCGCTGGGAAATGTAATAGTAGCCCAAAGAGGCATTGGAGGCGTTGCCATAGGTAAGAAGACGATAATTGAGATCCAGGGTATTGCCCGGCTTCAACATGATGGAATTAAGTCCGGGTTTGTAGGGCCGGATGAATTGAGCAGCGCTATCGGGATTGACCTCCTCTTGGGGCGTCTTGGGTCTTGTCTTGTCGCCCCTGTATTCGGGGTAGATGTAGAAGGGTGACCCCTGCCCGCTGTCCCGGTCGGTCGCCGAACCGCTGTACATCCTGAAGAGGCCGTGATTGTAGCCCTCCAGGGTGTAGTTGAACGGGACCTTGCCGGTGGCGTCCGATTCATTATTGATGTAAAGCTTCTTGAGATCATTGTTCGAATCCCAGTACTCGCAGGACATGAAAACGCTGGCGTTCCTGACCTGTTTGCCAGTGGTCTTGTTCGAGATGTAGAAAGCCCCCTGGATGGCGCTCATGTCGAACTTCTCCATTTTGAGCCAGACATCATGATTTGAGAACCAGGCATAACCCTCGCCTGACCCTGTCTTCTCATCAAGGCTGGCTTCTATCTTAAAACCATACTTGCCCGGATCGTGAGTGTCGTTCAAGGTCAATGAATGGGTGTAAACACCCTTGGATTTCTTGGTAAGGAAGGATAGGTCGGTCTCCTCGATGTTATAGATGGTCCGATACCAGGAGACCTCGGCTTCGGACGGATCCACCGGATCCTCACCGTCGGTGAACCTCACAGTGAAATCCAGCTTGTCGCCCATGTCGGCCAGGGGTTTGTTGACCGTGACCTCAACACCCAGTTCAGGCCTTTGCTTGTAGACGGAACGATAGAACTCGTCAGTGGCAGAACGTCCGTCTATCTTACAATAGAAGGTCAGCCTGACAGTGTATCGGTCATCGCCGGGGTCAGGAAGTATCATGTCTATCCGATACGCACCGGTGGACAGGTTCGTCGCCGTGAAGTTATCAGACCAGATCCAACCGGTAGCGTTGAGCTGGACCATTGTCAGGTTGTCACAGTCCCTCCTCTGGGTATTCATGTAGGTGTGTAGCTCAAAAGTTATGGGTTCACCCATATAGTATTTGTAGTTACTTCTGTCGTAGAGCAAAATTGCCTGGATATTATCATCCAGCGCCTTGGCCGGGATTGCCGGCAGGAGACCCAGCAACGTGAAGACGATGACCAGGCAGGCTACTCTGTTGAATCTGGAGGTCCGATCAGCCATAGTATGTACCTCTGTGGATATTGCGCTCTACCACCCCCTGTCGAATAAAAAGGCTTCTCTTATATCAATATCGGGATATTATCAATAGAATAGAAACCCGGCCATCATCTTTTAAAGCCTCTTTGTCATCCCACCTATAGGGTGAGGCTCATGCCTGATAAAATCGTAGAATGCGTGCCCAACTTTTCAGAAGGGCGCAACGAGAATACCATCAATGCCATCCGCGACGCCATCGCCGCCGTCGAGGGTGTGACCGTGCTGGACGTGGACCCGGGCACCGATTTCAACCGGACCGTCTTTACCTTCGTTGGCTCCCCGGATCATATCGTCGAGGGGGCTATGGCCGGGGCCCGCAAGGGACTGGAGCTCATCGATATGACCGGTCACAAGGGCGAACATCCCCGCATGGGAGCCTTGGACGTCTGTCCTTTCATTCCCGTGGCCGGGGTCACCATGGACGATTGCGTCACTCTGGCCGAGCAGTTCGGCGACCGCTTCGCTTCCGAGCTGAATGTCCCCACCTATCTCTACGCCGAGGCTGCCCGTATCCCCGGCAGGGTGCGCTTGCCCGACATCCGCAAGGGCGAGTACGAGGCACTGGCCGATAAACTGGGTCAGGATGAATGGGCCCCCGAGTTCGGTCCCAACAAGTTCAAGCCCAAGCACGGCGCCACCGCCACCGGCGCCCGCCAGTTCCTCATCGCCTACAACGTCAACCTGGCCACCGACGACAAGGGTGTGGCCAACAAGATCGCCGGCGCCCTCCGTACCTCTGGTGTTCCTCAGCGCGACGCTGACGGCGAGATCATCCGCGACGAGAACGGCAAGGCCTTACGCATCCCCGGGCGACTGAAAGGGGTCCAGGGCGGCGGGATGATGTACAGCCCCGAGATCGCCCAGGTGAGCATGAACCTGCTGGACTACAAGGAGGCGACAGGCATGCACACCGCCTTCGACGAGATCAAGACCGAGGCCGCCAAGTACGATGTGGCTGTCACCGGCTCCGAGATCGTGGGTCTGGTGCCCTTGGAAACAATGCTTCTGGCCGGACGTCACTACACTCCCGGGGAGACCGCTGAGGAAAAGCTGGTGGGCGTGGCCGTGGAGATGCTGGGCCTGGCCGATCTGGGTGATTTCGACCCCGAGAAGAAGATCATCGAATACATGATAAAGGAGGATTGCTGAACATGGATCAGACAACCGTAGAGGATTTCCTGGCCGACGTGGCCAGTGACAAACCCACCCCCGGAGGCGGCTCCGTATCGGCCCTGGCCGGTTCACTGGGAGCCTCCCTGGCCCGCATGGTGGCCGGATTGACCATCGGCAAAGCCAAATATGTCGATGTGGAGGAGGTCATGAAGGAGGTGGCCGAATCGGGAGAGGACCTTCAGGAGGAGCTCACGCAGGCCATCGCCAAGGACTCCGAGGCCTTCGAGAAGGTCATGACCGCCTTCCGCATGCCCAGGGAAACCGATGCCGAAAAGGAGGCCCGCAAGGCCGGTATCCAGGCCGCCACCCGTGTGGCCACCGAGGTGCCCTTGGAGACCGCCAAAGCCGCGGCCAAGGTCATCGGCCTGGCCCGGACCGTGGCCGAGAAGGGCAATACCAATGCCGTCACCGACGCCGGTGTGGCCGCCCTGCTGGGTCTGGCCGCCGTCGAGGGCGCGCTACTCAACGTCGATATCAACCTGGGTTCCATTGCCGACAAGGAGTATAAGAACGAGATACAGCTTGCCGCCGAGACCCTCCGCCAGGAGGCGAGGGCGGCCAAGGAATCGACCATGGCGGCAGTGGCGGGGAAGCTGTAGGGTTTCCTCTTACCGATATCTCATATGATTCCTACGATCATCAGGCACTAATCCCACACCGTCGCCAGCCTGGACAGGCCACGTATCTCAGGGTCATTGGTGATGATGGGTAGCCCCCGGCTCTGAGCGCAGGCGGCTATCATCCGGTCGTGGATCTCCGGGAGGTCCAGGGTCAGGAGGATGCGCCAGGCCAGGATGTTCATCTTCAAGGGAAAGAGGAACCCCTGACCAAAGAGTCCTTCCAGAAGTGTGGTGATATCGAGTGATGGCTCTTTAAAGCCCAGCCTGCCCTTCATAGCTAGATAGACGAACTCACCGAGTACCACCTCCGGTACAAAGATAGCCACTTCACCCTGTTCACCTCGTGAATAGATCTCACCGGCTGCTTTGGGAAGTTTGCCATTGAGATAATAGATGAGAGCCATGGTGTCGGTGACAAATGCTGGTAAGTGGGAATCCAGATTTTCAGAGGTAGCGACCTCAATGGTATCTGATCCCGGTTTTTGCTCACTCATCATATCCCTTCAAACTTCTTTGGAAGATCCGGGTTGTCAAAGCTCCACTGAGCCCTGAGCTCGGCTAGCGCCTTTTCGACCTCTTCAAGGTCCACGTCGTCGGGTATCAAGCCCCTCAGCGATCTGACCTTCCTCTTGATGAGGATGCCCTCCTCGGTGGGCACGGCGATGGCCTCCTGACCCTCGGCCAGCCCATAGCGGTCACGCAGGCTCTTGGGTAAGGTGACCTGACCCTTGGGGCTGATGCGGATGCTCTTTATGGTAGGAGCCGGCAGGAGGGAGTTGGTGATTTGCAGATTGGACATAAATGATAGTAGGAATGATGACATATAAGTTTTACGTTTTTTAAAAAAGTAAAGAAATATGATCCGGAGAGGCGATTTGGGTTTGAATCATTTTTTACACGAGCGCTATTTAAATCAGAACATCCGCCGACCCATCTTATCGTGGGAGATGGTCCTTTTGGCCTCCGAGTCAGCCAGCCCCGGCCCCGCGCTAGCCAACGAGGAGCCGCTGCCGCCCTGCTGGCCTGGTCGCGGTCGAGGGCGCGCTGCTGAACGTCGATGCATTTCACTACACAACCTCCTCCTCCCTTTTCCTTTTAACCAAGGTGGCGTACAATATCAAGAGCACCGTGAAAGACTCCCAGAATATCGATATCAGTTTCGGACTTTATACGGTAAGCAATCCGATAGTGCCCAAAGAGCAGGATTCGTATCTCGATATCGGACCGATAGGGGTAAGGGTGACCGATTCTCGGGAATTTCTTAAGAATTTCAACCCGTTGGTAGATGGATTCAACTACTTGTTTGGCGAGATCCGGGTCATCTTCACTGATGTATTCGTCGATTTCTTTCAGCCAGGCCTCAGCTTCCGGCGTCCAGTTCAGCTTGACCATTTCTTTATCCGCCGACCCATTTCCTCATGGGAGATGGTCCTTCCGGCCTCCGAGTCGGCCAGCCCCCGTTCCACCATGCGGTGAAAGGCCAGCTCTTGCAGTAGCTCATCGTAGCTGCTGTCCTCAGGCTGCTCCTCAAGGAGTTGGATCATCACCCTCTTGGCCGTTTGCGCTGTTTGCATGTCTATCTCTACCCTATTGGGGCTTATCAACTTTATGTTTGCCGGAGTTTCCACTACTGCGACCCCGCCAGCCGCTCCGCACCATGGGCCGCCACCCGCCCGGCCGCCGAGGTGCCGCAGCCGCCCTGCCGGGCCGCCAAGGCCGCTGGCCCGGCCCTACAACCGTGGCCGAGAAGGGCGGCCCCAACCCCAACGCCGTCACCGCCGCCGGCGTGGCCGCAGCCGCCGCAGCCGCCGCCCCCCTGCCGGGCCTGGCCGCCGTCGAGGGCGCGCTGCTGAACGTGGACATCAACCTGGGCGGCCTTCACGACGAGGAGTATAAAAAGAACGTTTGGCTCGCCGCGGAGGCTGCGAGGGCTATTGGGGGGGATGGGGAGGTGTAGGAATCGAAAATACGATTAACAGCATAGATAGAGCTATTCTTGACGGTGTTTCAAATTTCAGATAGTTATTTTATTTCTGAATGTAAATAGGAGTGCATTACTTATTCCTTCCACTCCTACCAACTCATCTATTGATTGATAGGGTCTATTTTCTATTATTCTATTCGCTTTAACTTTTCCAATCCCTTGTAGTAATTTCAATTCTTCTTCTGGTGCTGTATTGATATTAATAATATCATCGTTTGAATATATGATAATGTCAAGGTTTTTCTCTATCATTTTTATATATCTTAATGCAAAAATTTTTGATATCTCCGAAAACTTATCTCTGCGTATTTTTATTAATATTTTTAAAATCCAATAACTCATTTCTTTTGTAATATTATTTTCGTTTAATATGGATATCTCCCCTTCGGTTGATAATTTTAAACCAGTATTACCAATTATGCTAATTGGATAATGATAAAGTCCTGAATTTCTTTCTTCTAACCAATACGCCAATTCCAATAAGACAGAGAAAATTGTTTCTGAAGTATCATCCCATTCATTTTCAACACATATGATTCCAAATTGAAGCAGCAATGTGTAAATCTCGTTGAATGGAATGATTTTTTGTGGATCTTCTTGAAAATTATATTTTCTAATGATTTGTTCAATATCATAAACATTGAGAGCAAACATTAGAAAATTTTGATTCGAAAATACATCACCTTCTTTTTTCATTAGATTAACAATATTTTCTATCCATTTTTTTATAGCATATGAGGGTAAGAAATTAATTGAATTAGTAGTCTCTATTATCTTCTCCAAGTGATACCATGGAGTCGAAAATGATCTTTCACGGATGGATGTGAATAAATAATTTACAACGGCATCAATAACTTTTCTTGAAATTGCAATATTTTTCTCCAAGATGTATTTGCTTGAAATTGCCGTGAAAGCATTAATGAACTTATTAGCAGCTGTGTCAAAATTCATTTGATATCCTAGAGTTAATCCAGTTAAATATTTCGAGTTATTTTTATATATCATAGCAGTTTCTTTATCAGATTCTATCCATCTTGAGGTAATTGTATTGTTTGCTAATGATTCAAGCGCTTCAATTATTTGAATTATTGCATTGTAATTGTCATTAGCCTCTGAGATTGCAAGTAATTCATTAATTTGATATAATAAATAATTCGAGGCTGGCTCACAAAGGTTATGGTACAATGCTGATTTATATCCATTTATTAAAACATTAAATCCTTGAACAGACGTTGGGAAGTCATTCATCTGAATTGCATTTGATGTTAAGTTAATTGAAGGTAATAATGGATCATCATATAGAAGACTTGATCTAGTAAGATTAGTATCATTATTATTCAATTTAAGTGTTTCAACAATAGTAATCCAACTCTCAGTATCAATCTGATTTAATTCAGACTTAATTATTATTTGTGGATTAAAGAAAGTTTCGAGTAATTTCCAAAAATATATTACAGATAATGATAGAATAAAAGCACCTAAATAAATTATTGATTTAATGTTCTCAGTTTTATTAATTCCAACTTCTTCATCCTCTGGAGATATTAATGTATAGCCTGCAAGCAAAATTATTAATATATATAATAAATATAGTGGCCAAAAATATGACTTCTTAATTCTATTTTTTGTTACCAGGTGCCCATATCGCCTACTTGACATCTCACTGAAAAAAAGTGTAACAATAATAATTATACTGAATAAAGTAGCGTAAGTTTGAATGATTGCACTCAAATAATATCTTTGATCATCAGGAGACAATTCTGTTGAAAAATTAATAATAATATAATGAGCGAGAACTAAAATTGATGTTGTTAATACGATAAACCACAAATTATTATTTATTAATAGGTTACTAATATAGTTTAATCGTTTTCTAATTTTAACAATAGTTGGTGTGGATTGATAAAGTTTGTATGGACTAAATTTGTTAATATTTTTAATTTTAAATATTACTTCCTTCAATATACAGAATATAAAAATTATTAAGTGTTGGTTGACTAATTTACACATTGTATTTAATTTTAAGATCTCCTTCCATCGAATGTTCATCCCCATCACCTTATGCAGAGTTTTTGATTTGAATTTTTAATTATCCCCCTCAAATAGAGCACGAAATCCTCGATCTTGCCCTCGAGTTTGTATTTCATAACCATGTTATGCCTCCCTTGTGCTCATGGGCATAGGGAGAGCCGATGCTTACCGAATAGAAGAGCCTGTCCGGATAGCGGGCGCGGGCCTTCTTGAGGGCCTCCAATAGGGTCTTACCGAGAAAGTATTTCCCCGACTCCGGTTCGATGGCGGCTATGAGCCCCCTTTTTCCGCCGAGGCCATGTACTTTAGCCAGCATCTCTGCCGAGGGTTTCTTGACCGGAGGTATCTTCATCAGCCGATAGAGGATGTCAAGAGGCCAAAAACCTATCGTTTTCTATTATTCCCACCTACTCCACCGCCTCCACGAACCCCGGCAGCGTCAGCCCCGCCTTCCCCAGGAAAAGAAAGTCGGTGACCGGCTCCGCCGCCTCCATGCCCGCCAGCCCGCCCATGAGAAGGCAGCTGAGCCCGCCGTCCGCCTCGCCGCTGCCGGAAAGCAGCGTGGGCTCGGAGTTGAACTCCATGATCTGGCCGCCCCGGTGCTTGACCGCGTGGGGGAAGTTGGAGCTGGGGGCCACCTGGGCCGATGTGCCCACGACGATGAGCAGGTCGCAGGGCTCCAGCTCGCCGATGATGGCCTCCAGGTCGCGCACGGCCTCGCCGAAGAGGACCACGTTTGGCTTCAGGGCGTGACCGCAGTCCTCGCAAAGCGGGAAGGCAGGCTGGCAGCTCGGCTGCTGCTGCTCCGGCCTCGGTTTGGGCGGGGGCTGGCCCCTGCGCTCTCCGGCTGCAGTGGCTACGGGGGCTACGGGGGCTACGGGAGTCTCGAAGTCCTCGGGTCGGGTTGGGCGTGTTGTGTCGCAGACAGGGCAGTGGAGGTTCTGGTGGTC
>CAYSUX010000088.1:0-10628 GCA_964434315.1 uncultured archaeon | reverse complement strand
CGATAAGTGAATGGAATGGGCGCTCCTACCATGAGGATATAGCCCGCACCCTGCGCGTCATGCCCCCGGACAACCACACCGCCGGCTTTTTTATGGCGCTCATTCGCAAGCCGGGGTGAGGTGGTGAGGGCTTGGAATGTGGTTGGACTGTTCATGGTCGAAGGAGTGTTGAGGGAAAATATCTCGATGGTTGAAGACCAGAGAAACGAAGTCTATCAGAAATATTTCATACGCTGCCACAAGACAAGCGCTTCCATCTCAACGACATTGGCCTTTCGATTGTCATTCACGACGTTTTGCTCCAGATTCGGCTTACCACCAAGGAGAAAGAGACCTATCTCTCGGTTGCCAAAAACCTGATTGTCTGAGATTGTTGGGGATGAACCTTCACTGTAAATACCATGATCTTTATTCCCACGTATTGCATTGTTTGAAATTGTAGGTGAAGAGTCCCGGTATATCCTTATGCCTTTGTTGTTCTCATAAATTTCATTATCTATGATCGTTGCCCTGGAACGATAAAGATCCATTCCATTGCCATCATTGTCATGAATCGCACAATCTCGGATCAATGTGTCATCTCCAAATAGGGCTATCCCGGAACCAGTAATTTGGGAAACTTCACAACCGATTATTGATGAACCAGATCCATGAATCTCGATACCACTTATATATCTGAAATCCAATGCGTAACCGCCCCTTAGATTCAGGAATCTCGTGTTCTTGGAGATGATGTTTCCGAACACTTGGATTCGAAATGAGTGTTCGTTACCTTCCAGGGTGGTCAATGTGGAGTTGAAGATAAACAGGGAACCTCCAGGTTTGACTAGTAACTTGAGTGGGTTTGATTTCGTACCGTTAAAAAATAATGTGGAATTGTCCAAGTGAAATTCCCCACCCTCCTCGACCACTATCGATTCTGAAAGGTTGAAAAAACCATCCTGGTATGATAGGTGATCATCGATTGTGGTATAGGGTTGATTCGGCAGATTCATATGAACGATTGTATCGTAATTATCATGAAACTCAAAGGGAATCGGGACAAAGAGGAGTAAGTAGAATCCAATTATCAGAGTAATGAATTTTTGAACTACAAGGAACCGACTCTTAGGCGGCTTTGGAGAACTCATACAAGTCTCAAGGTACATTCGTAATCGCAGTAAAGTGCCTATCAATAAAAAAAGAGAGAATAAAGTAAGGATGATAAAAATCCAATTGAATGAAGCATGGAAGATTATCCAGAGGACAGAGACGATTATACTAATAAAAAAATATAATCCAAGAGCCTTTCCAGGTTGGGGTGTTTGCATCATCTGCTTCCAGTCAGGTTTTGTTCCCATGTCTTTCTTATAGAATTTCATCAAGCCCAATTCATGGCTCAACATCTCCATCTGAGTACCCGAAATTATCCCAAAAAATATGAGCAACAAGACCATTATCGGGTGGAAAATGCCCATTGCTCCTGCGATAAGAAAAAATAGGATTAAATTTACGACATTTAACTTGATGATGGGCTGAATATGTTGCCAGAAGATCTCCCTTCCGGATTCTGGGATCAATCTATTCCAAGTAAAATTAAAATCGGACTCCCCCCATCGATTCTTATCGTTCGTCATGTAGAACATTGCTACCATTATAATACAAAAGTATACTAAAAGATCTCCCATCACGGTCGGATCATTCATTGCCCTGTAGAAAAATAGAACACCTAGGATTCCAAAAAACTTCATCATGATCTTTCCCCAGATGAACCATTTTCGAGATGAATGATAGATTGCCAGCTCACTCATTGATCTAAGGGCCCTGGCACCCAAGCCAAAATCGACCCTGTTTTTCACTTCGGGGAAACCATCGGTTCGCGCCTGGGCCAATACTTTTTCATACCTTCCTGAACCCTCCTTATAAACTTCAAGGACAAAATCCGGTATCCGTCTTTGTTCCGAAAAGAAGAACTTGATTATCCAAAGGCTTCCCTTTATTGAGAGAAAGGCAAGAATAAAAAGTGTGATCTGATAAGAAAGGGTGATAAGAGATAGATCGTTTCGGGCCATTAATTTAGCCGAAAGGAACGGTCCAGCGAATATAATTAAATTAGGTGGAAGTTCGAGAATGTTCTTGAGGTTGCTTCCATTCAATACTAAAGCGAAGCTCCAAACAAAACTCACGAGTAATAGAATATAGAAAGATCTACGAATCAAACGCCAAACCTTGAACTGCCTTTTTGTTTTAAATAATATTATTAAGTGTTTAATAATTATACTCATGTTAAGGGCAAAAAGGATCCCGAAAATGAGACCAAATAAAATATTAAAACCCCGTAGTGGCAATAGGTTATTGCTGGGATATAAAGCAAGAATGCTTACAATACCGCCCCCCAGAGCGATGATAATGACCCATAAGTTGATATTAAACCATTTAAAAAGAACAATGTGGTCTTTTAGATGGGGGGTCACAAATAACTGGGATTCTCCTTCTTCGAACGTGATAGGCCTCACTCCAGGCACGAAAAAAGATATCCAGATGATAATCATACAACTCAAGCTTCCAAGAAATAAATACCAGGCTGTCAACTCTCCCGCTTGCCTTATCATCAATACAACGGAAATAATAGATGTGGGGATTATGAAAACAACCATGCCAATTATGAACATGAGGATAATATAGGTAGCTCTCTTATCTTTGAGGTACTCACGAATATTCTTGCGATAGAGCCGTTTAAGCCACCATAAGAGGCGGAAGGTCTCCATTTGTTTCTCGAACAAGGTCAATCGCCCGCCTCTGGAGAATCCTCCGATGAGCGTATCAAAGCTTTTTCCTTGGTCGAGAGATGGTCCTGAGTGACCTTGATGAATACCTTCTCAAGGTCTTCATTCTCCCCTTTCTCTTCTAGGAATGCTTCCAGGGTGCCTTCGAACACCTTCTCCCCCCGGACCATTATAATGAGCCGGTCACATAGCTCCTCGATGATGTCGAGTATATGGCTTGAAAGGAAGAATGTCATCCCCTCTTCGTGCTTGGATTGGATCATCTCCTTAAGGGTATGGACCGCTTCAGGGTCGAGACCGATAAGTGGCTCGTCCATTATGACAAAATGGGGGTTGTGGACGAAGGCGCAAATAATGAGGAGCTTCTGGGCCTGGCCCTTAGAGAGGTTCCCTACGAAGGTCCCCTTCTTCTCTTCAAGATTGTACCTCTTTAGAAGGTCCGAAGCGTAGGCTTCCCATTCGCTTGTGAAGTAGGCCTTTGCCGCAAACTCGATATGTTCCCAAACGGTCAGATAATCGAATATGTTGGGAAATTCAGGGACATAGGCGATATACCGTTTGGCCTTGGCCGGTTCCCGATGAATCGAATGTCCTTCGACGTACACTTCACCCTCATCGGCGTTCCGGATCGTGGTCAGACAATCGAGCAGGGTGGTCTTTCCAGCTCCGTTGGGGCCAACCAAGCCAACGATTGAACCTCTTGGCACATGAAATGACACATCCTTGACCGCCGCGATATGGCCGTAGTATTTGGAGAGCTTGTCCACCTTCAACATGGCCTACCAAACTCCCATGTCATCGAAATATCGTTACTTGGCATCGTTTCACCCTAGTACCATGAGGTACAGAACCGAATAAACCCACACCCTAAATCTTTTTGGCTCTGCCTGCCATCTTCTTATTCAGGAATCGACCCTCCACATCTCAGTCTATCCTCCATAGTTCTCCATGAATCAGCCCTCCGGGTGAGTTACAATGATACAACTACATCATATATTATCTGGATTGCTAGCTAAATCCTCAACCCGAATAGTCGAAGTGGATGTTACCGTAGTAGAGTCCGTTCTCGGCGTTCTGGGGGATCGACACCTCGACCTGTACCCAGACATGGTCCGAGCTATCGGCGTCGTCGGTGGTCCAGGGAGTCGTCAGGGCCCTGACCCCGGCAGGCGCGTACATGGGGGTGTTCCGGGACCACATGTCACTGTGGTCGTCGTTGCCACCGGCCAAATCCCAGGAGAAGGATTGCTCACCGTTGGAGCCATCCCAGATCAGCACCGATTCCGAGGGCATCGGCTGGGACTCGGCCTTGACATTGGCCACGGTATGGAGCCAGATGCGCATGTAATCGGCACCCTCCCCGGTCACGTCGATGCCCGTGACGCTCAGCGGTGACAGGGCCTCGTTGACGATGCCCAGGGCCGCAGAGTAGGTGAAGGTCTGACCCCGGGCCAGTGAACCCAGGTCCAGTCTGAAGCTGCCTCCGGCGTCCCGCATCACCAGGTTACCGTCGGGAGCCCGATCATGGCCGATGAGTCGGACATGGACCGAACCGGGGTCGATATCGTAATTGTGTCCGATCGGCTCTTCCACAAGCTGCTTCAGTCCGGAGGACATGTCCACAGGATAGACGCGCCCGCCCAGGTCGTAGAAACCGGGAGGGGTATCGTCATCGAAAGCCAGGGTGATCTGGTATTCGATGGGATCCACCGCCGCCGGCACCAGCATCCGCCATTTGCCGGGACCCACGGCCACGGCCGAGAACTTGTATAAGGCCGCCTTGCCGGCGGTCGTGACCTCGTCATCGGGCTCCAGCAGGTTCAGGTGATCCCCACCGTTCTGATCGACGATGGCCTCGTCGGCATCGTAGCTTTCGCTTTGGTTGTCGTCCATGTAGGAGGATCCGAGGGTGTAGTTCTCGAACGGTGCGTAACCGCTCTTGATCACGGTGTCGCCCGGGTCCAGGATGGCGTCGTTGGTCAGGATCATGGCCTCGCCATAATCGTAAAGATGATTGTGATTGGCATCGGTGAACCAGTAGAGCCCTCGTACCTGTACCGATATCGGGTTCTCGGGGCTCTGATCGGCCCAGGGCAGGTGCATCTCCACCACCAGGTCCTGTTTGCCCCGGTTGGACAGGGGCAATCGAATATCGTAAAGGTCGCCGCCATAGACCTCGAGAGAAAGGCTGTAATCCATGCCGTCGTCGCTTACCGCCACCAGCGAGTTCCGGCCGGCGGGTGAGATATCGCTCTCGTTGAACTCGGTGGGGTTGATGTAGAGGGCCTGGGAGACCCCTGCGGTGGTGTCACCCTGTAGCATATCGTTGAGCGTCAATCCGATCATCGCCCCGGCTCCCAGGATGAGGACGACGGTGGTGATGGCGGCCACCGGCAGGGCCTTGTGAGGTGGGAAAGGGGGCAGACGAGCCCAGAAGGCGCCCCGGTATCGTTGATTGCGGGGGTCGGACTCGAACCAGCTTATCATCTTGGCTGGTGATGGATCACCCAACAGCCTGAATCACCCCAGACGTTGTTCCGGAGGTAGAAAGTACACTCTGAGCTTTCGAGGTCGGCCAGGGCGTCGGAAGCCTGACCCGGGTCTGCTTTTTCTTGAGCCCTGCTCGGGTGTGTTCGTTAGGTTGCGTCCCAGACTCATTGGATTACTCCAGATGAATAGCCCATTGCTGAGAGCGCACGGCAGGCTTCCCTCGGTGACACCTATAAAGGTCGTTGACTGAACTGGCGTTGGCTACCTATAACAGAAATTTGCATTTCACGACGACAGGATCACGATCTCGAAGGTGTGATGGCCATCTCCCATTGGTGTGGGTACCACCTCGACCCGGGCGCCTATCCGCGGCTCGGACCCGGGATCCGTTCTCAGCCAGCCGAGGAGGCGAAGACCCCGGTCAAGCTCCACCAGCCCTACGATATAGGGCAACCTGTCGTCGAAGCCCTCGGGAGCATAGGCGACTCCGGCATGGCTCACCAGCTTACCCCGGGGCGACCCGACATCCTCCCACACCATGGACCGTGAGCCGCAACGACAGCCCTCCCTGGGTGGCAGGTATTCCCGGTCGCAGGAATCACACCTCGTATACAGCAGTCGCCCCCCGGCCAGGCCCTCGACGAAACGGGTGACCGGCAATGAGGGTTTCGTGTCGGGCAGGGGACCGAATCGTGCCGGGAAGCCAGGGGAACCGCTGTCTTCTTTGGACATTCTCACGGCCATCTCCCTTTTCTTTTCCTTTTCCCTTTCGATTTTCCTTTTCTTTTCCCTTACCCCTTTTCTTTCATCCTTGCTCATCTTGCCACCACCGTCACATTGACCGCCTGACCCGCCTGGGCCACGTTGTGGGCCAGACCGATCCGGGCGCCTTCCACCTGGCGGCCCGGCTCGGCCTCACCTCGCAATTGCCAGACCAGCTCGACCAACTGGGAGACCCCGGTGGCTCCCAGGGGATGACCCTTGGCCTTGAGGCCGCCGTCGGGGTTCACCGGTATCGAACCGTCGTGGCAGGTCATCCCCTCAAGGGTGAATGGCCCGCCCTGTCCCGGTGAGCAGAACCCGAGATCCTCCAGGGCCATTATCTCGGCGATGGTGAAACAATCATGGACACAGGCCAGGTCCATTTCCCGGGGTTCGCACCGGGCCATATCAAAGGCCGATCGGGCGGCCAGCCGGGTGGCCTTCAGGCCTGTCAACGACTTGCGCTCGTTGACCAGCATCGTATCGGAGGCGCAGCCCCAGCCCTCGATCCGGACCGGCGTGTCGGTGAACTCTCCGGCCCGGTCAGCGCGGGTGAGCAGGAGCGCCGCTGCGCCATCGGAGATCGTGGTGCAGTCATAGAGCCGCAGGGGTTCGGCCACCGGTGGAGACTTGCCGGCCTGTTCCAGGGTGATCCCGTCACGCAGATGGGCCCTGGGATTCAATGCCCCGTATCGATGAGCCTTCACCGCCACCGTCGAAAGCATCTCCCGGCTGGTACCGTAGCGGTCGGCATGGGCCCGGGCCATAAGGGCGTAGAAGGCCGGGAAGGTGACTCCGAAGGGATACTCCCAACGGACATCACCGCCCCGGGAGAGGACACCGGTCGCTCTCCGGGTGCCCAGATGGGTCATGGTCTCGGCTCCGACGACCAGGACCGTATCGTGCAGGCCGGCCCGGATCCAGGCAATGGCGGTGTGGACCGCGGCCGAGCCTGAGGCGCAGGCAAGCTCCACCCGCTGGGTCGGCTTGCCGGCCAGACCCACCTGATCGTTGATCATGGGCGCCGGAGCCTCCTGGGCCGCGAAGGCTCCCGAGGCCACTCCCACCACCGAGGCGTCGATGGCCTCCGGTCCGCAACCGGCCTCGTCGTAGACCTGGGCTGTCGCCTCGTGGGCAAGTTCTCGCAGGCAGGTGGTCCCGGTATGGCCGAAATCGGTGTGGCCGACCGCCGTGATGGCGATCTTCGATGAGGACATGATAGGCGATGGAGGGGCGGGTGGCTTAACGGTTTGGTCCCACATCCCATAGCCCACATCCCATAACCCACATCCCATAACCCACATCCATAGGTCCCACCGGTTCCATGTCCCATGTCCTACGTTCCATATCCCGCATCCCGCATCCCGCAGGGTCAAACTTATACCCGATGACCTGATACTAACAGAAGGAACAGGGCTAATGCCCTGTTGTGATCCCATGGAATCAGAAGCGATGGAACACGCAGGTCCGATCACACAACTGATCGGCGGTGAGCATGATCTGGACCATGTCTGTCGGGCCCTCAAGCGTTTCGCTTTCAGGATGCGACCCACCGCCTTTGGTGGGGTCCATCAGACCTGTGCCGACGAGGCCGAGCTGGAATGCCGGGAGGCCTTCAGGAACCATTTCATCCAGGATTTCCAGCCAAGCCTGAAGGGATGGAAGAGGGAACCATTCACCATCGCCAATCTGGGGGCGCGCTATGAATGGGGGGCCATCGGCGTGGCCGAGACCCATTTCGCCACCCCCAGGGCGAAGAAGGGCTTCAAGCTCATGATGGTGAAGATCAATTCCCATGTGGGTGTCATGCCTGGCATTGATGGCCCGACCTATGGGGCGATCAACCGCTACGAGGTGGGATCGACCTGCTGCGGCGCCCTGGCCAACCTGTTGGATGACGATGGCGAAGGCCCCTACTTCGATGCGCTATCAGAGATATTCACCAGTGAAGGCATTGATCGCCTGGCAGCCCTGCGCGATATTGAGCTCATCGACCCGAACCTGAGAGATCTGCTCGCCGCTGTGGTCAACGCCAGGTTGCAGGCCCGCTCGGCGATCGTGGATATCCAGCACCATGACCATGATGGACCGACGCTGTATTTGGTCCTACCCTGTGTGACCCTGAACCGCCCCCACCGGGACATGGAGCTGGTTTGCGGTCTCTATGTGGCCGATATGCGCCATGGCGCCGGGGAGAATAAGGTGGAGTACACCGGTCTGGGAGACGATCCCACCGCCTATCAGGTCACCCAGGAACGGGGCAAGCTGCGCGTCGAGGATATCGAGATGGGCAGTTGCAGAGCGGCCCGGGACCACCGGGATCGGGTCTTGAACACATGGATGGGTCAGGCGCGCGAACCGGTGTCGGCAACCCCCGAGATGGAAGATTTGCTGGGCCGGGTGACGCGAAAAGAGCACCATGACCACGAAAAGGCCAAGTTAATGCTCAAGGCCATGTTGCCAGTAATGACCGTCGTCGCCCCGATACCCCTGGCCATCGTGCTCTTTGGCGAGGGGGTGGTGGGGATACATCATCTCTACAGGGCCCACAGGCTGGCTATGAACATGACCGGCGACGAGGAGGCCCGCCGGGTGCTGGCCGAGGTGGAGGCCCTGGTGGACCAGCTATCGCCCGAGCGGGCGCGGAACGTGGTCGAGATGCTGGCCGGCCATTACGGGTGAGGGTCGCCCTCAAACATATGTCGGCTCATACGAACTCCTCAGTGCCCCACCGGGTCTCGATCCGGGACCAGAAGTAGGCTGTCGCCATCAGGAGCAGGCCACAGAGCGCGATCAGCGCACCGGTGACCCTCAACTGCGACCAGCCCTTCTCCAGCAGGTCGGAGAGGATGACGATGGTGATCAGCGGCAACGTGGAGATGAGGGTGAAGCGCATCAGGATCATCGTATCAAAGAGGTAGGTGTTGGTGCGCAGACCGGTGGCCTCGGCGGTGTAGGCCACGGTGTAGATGGAGACAACGATGAGCAACACGATGGCCATTGGCAGAAGGTGAAGCTCCCTGGTCAGCATGGCGACGATGACCAGGTAGAGCATGGGGATGGCGGTGGAGAGCTGCAGGAAGAGCAGGACCTTGGTCTTGACCACCTGGGCCACCGAGACCGGCAGGGTGGCATAGAACGATGTGGAATCGACACTGTTGAGCCAGGAGTAGAGCATGACCGTGAAAAAACCCACCAGGCCGCCATAGAAGAGGGTGTTGAACTCGATCCTGGCTTCGGGGGGCAGGCTGTGGGACAGGAACCATTCGAGCCCGGTGAAGATGAGCAAGGGAAAGGCCAGGGAGAAGATCATCCGGTAATGGGTCCGGGAGCGGAACACGTCCAGCCATTCCTTGGCCAGCAGGTTGGGGATATTGTGACCCAGCCACCCGACATGTCCAAAGCGGGTCAACAGGGGCGCGTAGGCGGCCTCGTGGGTCTGAGCCTCGCTTTTTCGCAGCTCGAGCCTTTCGGGCAGGATGACGGTGGCCAGAGCCACGATGCCGACCACCAGGACCCAACTGGTGAACAGGTAGAGCGGCTCATGGTTCACATGGTAGGTCAGCGAAGGCAGCAGGCTATCGAGATCCGTCAGGCCGGCATAACCCAGCAGCAAGGGCGTCATCAACAACGAGCCGATGAGCGTCGCCAGCCAGACCCGATGCATGTACACCGCTGCCAGCAGGTAGGACAGTGCCAGGCCCAGGGCGAAGGAGGCTCCGGCGCCGATGGAGAACATGGCCACCGACCAGAGGGGGAGGCCCGCGATCCAGCAACCCAGGAAGAGGCCCGCCGCCAAGGGGCCGTAGGTGGTGACAACGTAGTAGACGAGATCCTTCCAGAAGAAGAGCAGCAGAAGGGAGCTGTTGGAAAGGGGTTGGGTCGTGGGCAGGCCCAGGAGCAGGGTGGTCTTGCCAAAGAGCCGCTCCATTATCTCCTTGCCAAAGAAGGTGAAGGCGCCGATGAATAGTCCGTAGGCCAGGAGGGTCAGGTGGGCGAGGGTCACCAGCCTGGACAATCCCACATCCCTGGTGAATGTCTCAAGGGTGGCCCCGGTGGCCACGGCACCGCAGAATATGAACAACGGGAACATGAGCAGTCCCCGACGTGAGGCGAAGGCCAGGTTGAGCCGCCACTCCTCCTTCATCATCAGGTGGAACAGGTTGCCCCAGGGGATCCGTACACGGGTGATACTGCCGGGCTCTTGTGGACCGGGGTCAGCCATGTATCACGGTTCTCCTTCGTCAACAAAGGAATGGCCGACAGCTTCGTAGAATGTCTGTTCCAGGCCCCGGCCCGCGGCCTTGAGCTCATCATGGGTGGCGGAGGCCACCACCCGCCCCTGGTCGATCACCGCCACACGGGTGCAGAGCCGCTCGGCCACCTCCAGGATATGGGTGGCCATCAAAACCGTGTTGCCGGCCTTCACATATTCGATCAGCCATCCCCTTAACTTGCGCTGGATAAGGGGGTCGAGATTGATGAACGGCTCGTCCAGGAAGAGCAACGGGGGTCGATGCAGGAAAGCCGACGCCAGCATCACCTTCTGTCGTTGGCCCCGGGAGAGGTGGCGGCACAGGGTCTGAGCCTTGTCCTCCAGATCGAAGAAGG
>CAYSUX010000087.1:0-10687 GCA_964434315.1 uncultured archaeon | reverse complement strand
GCTAAGGCGATATTGTTTTGAGTTCATATCAGTCCTTTTTGGTATTGAAACATGTCTTAATCGAAGCTATCCAGTTACCAGGATACGTTCAAATCAGACCATTGTGGGATTGAAACATCCACAGCAAACCGGAATGTAGATAACGCCCCCTGTTCAAATCAGACCATTGTGGGATTGAATTGAATGTGATCCAGATCTCGCCAGTGGGTGAGTAGAAAATAGAAAGCGGATCCGATACCCGACACCCTTTTGCCCCCTTGCCTTTGCCCGCTCATGGCCGAAGACCAGGATAACGAGGAGCTGCTGAGCAGGCCAGTCAGAGACCTCGACATTACCCCCGACACAACACTGGGTGAGCTGCTGGACCGGTTCGCCTCGGCGGGCGGTTTCGTGGCCGCCAAGCTGGCCGCCGCCGCCGACATCCTGCGCCGGATGAAAGCCCACAAAGAAAAGACCGGCTGCACGGTTTTCTTCTCCTTCCCGGCTGATATCATGGCCACAGGCTGCCGCGGAGTCATCCGGGACCTGGTGAAGAGTGGCTTCGTGGATGTTATCGTCACTACCTGTGGGACCCTGGACCATGACCTGGCCAGATGCCTGGCCGATTACTATTGCGGAACCTTTGAGATGGATGACGCCGCGCTACGGGATAAGGGGGTCAACCGGCTTGGTAATGTCCTGGTGCCGGACACCTCATACGGCATAGCCCTGGAGAGGTTCATGCAGCCCTGCCTCACCCGGCTCTACGAGACCCGCGAGATCGCTGGCACCGACGAGAAGAAGGCAAATGGAGATGTCTCGGGACCCAAACCGGCACAGCGTTGGACCGGTGTCGATCTCATTCGGGAGTTCGGCCTCCTGTTGCCCGAGACAGTGGGTCATGAGAAGGCCGCTGATTCGCTCATCCACCAGGCCTCCAAGGCCGGTGTGCCGCTCTTCGTTCCCGGTATCTCGGATGGCGCCTTCGGCTCCCAGTTGTGGCAGTTCTGGCAATCCCACAAGGACTTCACCCTGGATGTGTTGGCCGAGGAGCATATGCTTTCGGACCTGGTCTTCGAGGCCAAGGCCACCGGGGCCCTGATGGTCGGCGGCGGCATATCCAAACACCATACCATCTGGTGGAACCAGTTCCGGGGCGGATTGGATTTCGCGGTCCAGGTCACCACCGCTCCCGAATGGGACGGCTCGCTTTCCGGTGCCAGGGTCAGGGAGGCGGTAAGCTGGGGCAAGGTTCGTCCCGAGGCTCACCGTATCACCGTGGAAGGCGACGCCACTGTCCTGCTCCCCTTGCTGGCGGCGGCGGTGCTGTAACCGGCCGGCTATCGGCAATCGACAAATGGAATCTGAATATATCTTGGGCATCCAACAAAGGACAAAGCACGATTCCAGCAGTCAAACAAAGGCTCAACTCAAAGGCTCAAAGGCTCAAAGAACTTATAGCCGACAGGAACCATCCGGTGTCCAACCGGTGAGTCATGCCAACCCCCATCTCCCATCGCCTCCTGATGCTGGCCCTCGCAATCGCGGCTTCTCTCCTGTGCCTCCTGAGCCTGGATCCCCAGGTTTCCGGCGAGGTGACCTATATCGACAGGGACGAGACCATCGTGAGTAGCTTATCGGTCTGGGAAGGAGATTATGTTATAACCGGCAACCTGACCATCCCTGACGACAAATGGTTGATACTGGATGGGAACATCACCTTCAATACAACAGCACCGGGCCAGTATGGATTGCGTATCGGCTCGACAGGCATCCTGGATATCATCAATGGATCCATCGGTGGGATCCACACCATCCGGCTTGACATCAAAGGAGGTCTCTGGGCCTATAACGCCACCATTGGCGGCCTTCTTGATGAGGGTCTCCCCCATGTTGACCAGGGCTATGTGGTCTGGGAAGGCGGGGAGCTTCCCGATGGCATGCTCCTCAAGGATTCAATGATCGAGATATCCAACTACACCGGAAATTCCATCGACCCAAGCTTGAAGCTGGACAACACCACCGTACTCCTGTACAACAGCGATTACGACCCTTCCTCCATGGAAAAGGTGAACGGAACCTGCTTGATCGAACGGGGATACTACCTGGATCTTACATTCCACAACAGTCCAAAGAGAGATGAAGTGACCAAGATCATTACTCTTCGCCCCATCAAGGATGGAACTCTATCAATATACCAGAATGACTCGATGATAAGAAGCTTGCAAACCAAACAGACAGGAAGTGTTGGTGTAATTGGATTGTCTACCCACAGGTATGAGGATGGGAACTGGACCTATCTTGGTCATTTCACCCTCAATTTCAGCCGCGAGAATTCATGGTGGTCGGTATGGAACCTGACCCTGGAAAGCTCCATAAGCGAACTTTTGACGATATGTCCAAATATTCAGATCGAGGATGTATCTATCATTCACGCCACACATGTTTCAAATGCCATCATGGTTAACGATATTGTGACCTTCAACATAACGTTGAAGAACAATGTAAACGTCTGGACAAAAGGTGAATTCGAAGCAAAGTTGATGGGAAGAGCAACCCAGATATTCTGGACCGAAAAGAAGACCGTAATGCTTGAGCCTTTCTCGACCATGAAATTAACCTTCTACTGGAACGCCAGCGAGGAAGGTAACTATGCTCTCTACCTTCTGTACACGGACCAGGATGAAGAATACACGATGACCAGCCAGCAGAACGTGGACGTCAAGGAGCCAAATGAAGAGCCACCCACATTCCTGGGCCTGGGTTACGAGTACTGGCTGGTGATACTGCCAACGATGGTCATCGTACTGAGCGTGGTCACAGCCATTGTCCGGGAGGAACGGCGATTGGGCAAGTACCGGGTCGAGGAGGTCTTCCTGCTCGATTCCATAGGCCGGGTGATCGGCCACTCCACCGAGACCGAGGGGGGTCTGGACGAGGATCTGGTGGGCTCGATGCTCACGGCCTTACAGGATTTTGTGGCCGAATCCTTCCATGCCGCCGGTCAGGAGACCGAGGGAGAGGGTGAGGCTGCCGGAACCGACGGGGAGAAGACCGAACAGAAGCTCAAACGTCTGGAGCATGGCGACCTCATGTTGTTGATAGAACATGGCTACCACTGCTTCATCGTGCTGGTGATAACCGGCCAGGACCGCTCCGAGATACGCAAGTTCATGAAGGACTCATTAAGGGACATCGAGGCCCGCTTCGGACCGGTGCTGGCCAACTGGGACGGCGACGCTTCCAAGCTCGAGGGTGCCGGCGAGATCGTGCGCGAACTGGCCCAGGTAAAGAGCTCGGTACACTGGAAGTTCGATCCGCGAGCCTACATAGCCGGATGGAAGGAACGCCATGGCCGCTAGGCTGTAAGACATCGATTAATGGATTCTAGGTGTAATCGCTCTGCTTGACGATACCCACACCCAGCAGAGCCCCGGATTCGGCATCCACCACCGCGGTGTAGTAACCTGTGTCATCGTTCCTGGCCAGGACGTAGCCGTAGCCGCCCTGACCTTCCGCGAGTTCGGCGTAAAGCTCGTCCAGATCCATCTTGCCATCCAGGTAATTGTTGATGAGGCTCATGTAATTGATATTATCCAGGGATGAGCCCAGTGAGCCTATGTTGGCTACCGGAGTGGCCGGGTTCTCTCGAAGATAGAAAAGCTCCCTGGAGTAATCGAAGCCCGGGCCAGCACCGTTGTCGAAGAGAGCCCAGTTGGCCACATGCTCGTTGTGTTCGAATACCAGCTCGGCGCCGCCCAGGGTCAGCAATTCCAGGATGGTGGTGTTGTCCAGCAATGGGTTGTTTCGATCGAACCTGGTGGTGTTGACCACCTCGGGGGTTCCGTTGCCGACCTTGTCCACCCTGGAACTGTAGGCCTTGATATCCTTGTTGCTGTTGTCCCGCTGGTATCCCAGGGTGAAGTTCCACTCTTTGGTATCGCCATCGACATCGAATCCGGCTTCGATGACATAGTGGTTGGATTTGCTCTCCAGGTAATCCCGCACACTCTCGTTATCGGCTTTCAAGATATCGATGGCCTCCTGCAGGTCGAAGGTGGGGTCCAGACCCGTCGAATCAGGCAGGATACCCATTCGCGGGGCCCCATCCAGGCTCCAGGGCTGGAACTGATCATGTTCCTGGGCAAGCTTGTGTTTCTGGTCACTGGCAGGCTGTTTCGCGGTTCCACTGGGTACCGGTTCGTCCCCGGTCTTGATGTCGGTGGCCTCCGCCTTGTAACGGAGGTTGCCCTCTGCCAGCTTACCAACTATCGGTAGGCTCATATCCGCATCGAGCCGGATATTGATCCTCAAGGGGTAGGCTGAGGCCTCGGAGAGCCACAGGGAGACCTTGGAAGCGGATACCCCTTCGGGAAGGGTCGAGGGTTCGATATCCACCCTGAGGGTCTCATGACCCAGCATCTCGTCACCTTCGGAGACGCTCCATATCATGGCGTCGGACTCCACATCCTCGGGCACGTAGGTCCCACTGTCACCCTCCTTGAGAGTCGGACCATTGTACATGGCCGGATTGGGTATGAATACCGAGAAGGATGCGTACTGGACATAGACGATACCCTTGCCCATGATCCAGTCCAGCTCCTCGTGGAACATGTCGTAGGATAGGTTGTGCATGGAGAGCAGTTTGATAGTGAGCAGGGAGGTGGTATCGATGAAACTGTACTGGGTCGATCTCTCGTTGGTCGGTGGCCAGGACGTGGGGGTCCTGTCGTTTCGACTCGATCGTCCGGTTATCTCCAGGTCCTGTATTATCCGCCTGGAAAAGGTCTCGTGAGACCTGTGAAAGCCACCGGTAATGTCTTCCCGGGATGAATTCGTTCCCAGGGTCAATGTTCCCTTGAAATCCATGTCGCTCTCGTCTATGGCGCCATCCAACATCGGGATGTTTATCTCTCCCTGATAGAGCTTGAAATAGGCGTTGCCGTTGACCTTGTAGGTGACCTCGTCACCCAGCCTTTCCCCGGGCACGGTAAGTTCCCGGGGTTGGTTGATTACAAAGTAGATCAGCAGGGAGGCGGCCAGTAGTAACAGCACCGTCACAGCCGCGCCGATCACCCGCCGGTCCAGAAATCCCTCGTCGTTTAGCATAAAGGCGGGCAATAACGCGGATCTACTTTCTGAACCATCATCTTCTCCAACTTTATCATCATCCACAGCTTCACTATCGTCCGGGGCACTGTCAGCCTCTCTTCGCTTCTCATCAAGTAGAAACCCTAACCCGGCGGCTTTCCTTTTCAGGCCATTCTCGTCATCTTCATCTCGGTCCCCTGGTTCATCCAGGTCCCGTCCCTTCTCGGACCCCTCATTTTCCCTGTCTTGCTCATCTTCCTCGTCTTTCTCGTCCCGGGCCACTCCCACCGTCAGGGTCGCGGTGGTAGGTTCATCATCAGCCTCTTCTTTGGCCTTCGGCGTTTCGATGGTTACCTTGGGTTTCTTGGATTTCTTGAGCTTCTTGGATTTCTTGGATTCTTTGGACACTTCGAATCCCTTTATCGCATCCTCATTATCACTCTCTGGCTCAGGCTCGGAATCGACCGTATCAGTGGCCTCGTCGTCATCGACATCCTCGTTCCGGGTCTCTTCCTGCTCTGGATTGTCATCGACGATCGACTCGGCTTCGGCCTCCCATCCATCGCTCTGGTTCTTCTTCTTGGCTGCCGGTCCAGCTCTTATCTTGACGGTCTTTTCCGCCTTGTCGTCGTCCATGTCATTACCATGGGACGATCACTACTTAAAACCTAAGCCGGCCGGGATAGATAAATACCAAAAATCTCATTTGGCGGGCAGGATAGTCTAGCCCAGGCCCTGGTCCTTGATGTACTGGCGACCTACCTCGACGGCGGCGATATTGAGCTTGTTGAAGTAGCTCTTCTTACCGGTGTAGAAATGGCTGAATATGGACTCCAGGTCCACATCCTTCTGTTTGGTGTATTCCAGGTAAGCTCCGTACATCGAGCAGTTCTGGGCCATTTTCACATCCCTGATACCTTTTAAATATTCATCGTCGAGGGATTCCTTCAGGCTATTGGCCAATCCTGTCGCCGGAACCGGGATGATGGTCACATCGTCCCTGGTGGGTTCGCGACCCTCGGTCAATGAGGTGTTGTAAAAGAAGAGACCGTCCTTCCTGAGCAGGGGCTCGAAATCCATGGATGGCAGATTCATGATCATCATGACATCCGGTACCTCGGCAATGGGGCTGTCGATCTCACCCTTGGACAGGATGACGTAACATCTGACCTTGCCTCCCCGGGTCTCAGGGCCGTAGGAAGGTGTACAGACCGCGTGTTTGGATTCCATTATCGCCTGATAGGCCAGGAAGTTGCCCAGGTCCAGCACCCCTTGTCCCCCGTGTCCGGCCAGGAATATCTGGGTCTTCTCGGGTATCTTTATTGGTTTCATTGGCTCGCCTCCTCCTTTTCACCCGGAGGGGGGATGACCTTGCCTTCGATACCGAACCGGTCCACATAGACTCCCAGAGGGTATTGTTTCACCAGATTCTCGTTGGCATACCTCTTGGAATCCAGGACCTTCATCTTCCAGTTGATGGTGCAGGTGGAGATGGCCTCGACAAAGGCGTAGCCGCCTTTCTGCTGGACCTCGAAGGCGTTCTTGAAGACCTGTCGCGCCTTCATCAGGTTGCGGGTCCGGTACTTGAGCTCCCCTTTACGGGTGGTGAATGGCTCGATGACCAGCGAGACCCGCCTGATATAGGATGGCGCATCAAGGGTGGAGAGGAGTTTGCACATGTCCACCGGTCTGCCGGTCTCCATTACATCCCGGCCGTAGGGTGTGGTCGAGGTGACCTGATCCGGCAGGGTCGTGGGGGCCATCTGACCTCCGGTCATGCCGTAGATGGCGTTGTTGATCAGGAACACGGTGATGGGCTCGCCGCGTATCGCGGTCCAGAGGGTCTCACCCATGCCGATGGCCGCGGCGTCACCGTCACCCTGGACCGTGTAGACGTTCAGATCGGGTCGGCAACGCTTGATACCGGTGGCCACCGCGGGTCCACGGCCGTGGGCGCACTGGATATGATCGACATTGAAATAGAAGTAATCCAGCACCGAGCAGCCCACGGTGTCGCACATGATGGTCTTCTCCCGCAGGCCCAGTTCGTCGATGGCCATGGCGATCAGATGTGTGGCCGTACCATGTTCGCAGCCCGGGCAGTAATGGGTATCCCGATCGGTCAGGGACGGGCTCTCACAGAATTTCACATCATATACCGGTTCGCTCATCATTCCACCTCCCTGGCCATCCGGGTGATCTTTTCAAGGATCTGGGCCACCGGTATCATGTTGCCTCCCACACGCCAGAGTTGTTCCACCGGTCGGCGACCAAGGACTCCTAATCGGACATCCTCGACCATCAACCCGGAGTTCAGTTCAACGGTCAGGAACTGCTGGGCGGTGCCGGTCAGCTCGGCGATACGCTCCCAGGGGAATGGCCAGAGGGTGATGGGTCTCAATAGCCCGACCTCTATCCCCTCTGCCCGGGCCAGGTTGACCGCGGCCCTGACCAAACGGGCGGAGATGCCATAGGCCACCACGACCACCTTCGCGTCCTCGATCAGGTACTCCTCATAGCGGCATTCGGTCTCCTTCATCCGGTCCCATTTGGAGATCAATCCGTGAACATGCTCCTCCATGAGATCGGGGGCCAGATAGAGTGAGTTCAGGATGTTGGGGGGTCTTCCGTCGGCTCCCGACAACGCCCATGAGATATCATGTTCGCTCTTTTGGACCCTGGGCGGCAGGACATCCTCCTTGAGCTGTCCCGAGAAGGCGTCGGACAGGATCACCACCGGCTGACGGTATTTGAAGGCCAGTTCGAAGGCCAGGGCCGGGAAGGAGAATATCTCCTGGACCGTGGAGGGAGCCAGGGTCATGAGCTTGTAGCCACCATGGCCGCCTCCCCGGGTGCACTGGGCGTAATCGCTCTGTTCGGGGTCGATGTTCCCCAGACCGGGCCCGCCCCGGTTGACATTGCCGACGATGAAGGGTATCTCCATACCCACGGCATAAGAGATGCCCTCCTGCTTGAGCGAGAAGCCCGGTGAGGCTGTGAAGGTCATGGCCTTGACCCCGGTGGCGGCGGCGCCGATGGTCATGTTGATGGCCTCCAGTTCGGAGGCAGACTGCATGAAGACCTTGAAATCGGGCCAAACGGGTTTACCGTATTCTCGCGCCAGGGTCTCCGGGACCTCCGAGGAGGGGGTGATGGGATAGGCGAAGTAGGCGTTCAGTCCGGCATGCAAGGCCCCGAAGGCGACGGCCTCGTTGCCCTTGAGGTAGAGTCTGCCATCGGTCTTCGAGAGATCATCGTCATCGCTCATTGTTTTCCCTCCTGCTTCAGGGTCTTGACGGTCGTAATGGCTCCATCGGGGCATACGATGAAGCAGGTACCGCATCCGGTGCAGGCTCCCTTGGTTCCCTTGTATCGGAATTCGGCAGGATGGTAGCCCTTGGGATTGAAATGGTCCCGAGCCAGAAGCAGGCAGCCCAAGGGGCAACTCACTACACAGAGCTCGCAACCTTTACATTTGGCTTGCGCTATCGTTACCAGATTCCTGGGAATCGGTTCGTTGGTCTCAGATTCGGCGGTGGCGGCCTTTGCCATTTTGTCACCTTGATGATTTTGATAGTGTCAATGGACACCGGGAGGAACGCGGACCCATGAAATAAATCGTTGATAAAGCCATCGTGTGGTATGATAAATACTCCATCTGCCAGGAGAGAGCCCAATAACGGAACCTGATGGTCGAACCTCAAGATGTTCGGTGATGAGCCAATGATCTTGGACCTTTTTGGTGACCTTACTCTATCGCGTGAATGGTTCTGTAAATAATAGAGGACATTCACGGCAATAACAGCAGATCCTGGCGCCAGAGCGGCGAGTGGATCGACAAGCGTCAACCAATTCGGGGAGTTATGGGTGTTCGAAATGGAGAAACCCAATATTTCCAATCGTGATAATCACTATTAATAATGATAATTTTCAAAAATCTTGGGAAATTTTCGAATATTGATAGGGAATCGTCGAGAATAAAGGGAATCATTTAAATAGTGGTCCCTTTTCACCTATTTAAATAGCACAGGGAGCATTTTATTTTTATGGCGCCTTCCGGATCTGGCTTTGACCCTATAGCCCATTCACCACCTTCCTTCCTTCAGGGCGAACAGAGTATCGAACCCGGGGATAGTGACCCCGCGCTTGAGGCGAACGAACTGTTCGACATCTCACAGGCCATACTGGATGATGTCAACTGTTCCATACTGGCCATACTGGCGAACAGGCGCCTCACTACCAGCGATATCGTCAGGTTCACAAGATTGCCAATGACCACCTGTTACCGTCGTTTGAACTGGCTGACCAAGAGAGGCCTGGTCAACGAGGAACCCCTGCGTGAAAGGGGCCATACGATAAAGTTGTATTCCTCACAGTTGGAATCCCTGAACCTGCACTACGAGGGGCAGACGGTCAGCCTCGACCTGGCATTCTCCAACATACCCGGCAGGGTCTGTTCGACCCACCAGGAACTCAAGTTGTCCGATATGGTGACAAGATAGGCTCGTCTTGCAGATAGGGCAGGTTTCGATTCGAAGGCATGGCTGTGGGCAGGCCTGGCGATGGCCTATGCAGCGTGGTGAGGTGGCGGCGGCTTTGGGTGTGGGTTGGTTTCGGCTATGCGCGTGGGCCTTGCGGGGGCCATGTACACAGGGGGCCTATTGGCAGCCATATGTAGCATAGCACAGGAATGCCGGGTGTGACATTATCGCTCCTTTGTGTGACAGTCGCCCACCTGGGCGGTGTTCGACAGATTGATGATGGTACGATCTCCATCATACCTTCTCAAGAGCCTTTGGAGACAGTATTGTCATCATCGCGTTTTTCCATAGAATTGGAACAATGATGCCCTGTGTTCTACCGTCATCAGGACCCGGGGTCCTTCAGGCAAATACACAGGGTTTCTGCCCGGTCGACCAGTCTTTTCGATCATCCGGGTCTAGGCCAGCGGGATATATCGGTCACAAAACGACTCCGGAGCGGTGAACAGCTCGGTGGTCGGGGCGCCGTTCTGGGGGCTGAGGGTCACCGATACCGTGTTCTGGGGGCTGATGGTCACACCGGCATCCGCGGCGTCGATGTAGATCTTCAGGAGCACGCCCTGGGAGACAACGAAATCGGGGTTGTCAGTGTCGGACGAGGGGGTGTAGAAGGTGCTACTGGGGTCGCGAAGCTCATCGGCGGTGTAGGTCGTCGCTGCGGCGCTGTTCTTCAGATAGGTGGAGAAGGTCGAGGTCTTGGCGTTCCACTGCTTCATCCAGGTCGTGGTCGTGGAGAAGGTCAGAGTGGCGGTGTTCGACTCATCGGAGATATCGATGATGACGTTCTCCATCGCGATGTTGGGACTACCGGCCTGCAGACTCACCGTTATCTCGAGGAAGGTGATGGTCTCGTTGGTCGAACTACCCCGGTCGCCCACCACCGAGTGGACGATGAATCCCGTGGCCACATTGGCGATGGCCTGGCTCGCGGTGTTCTGGGCCTGCTGCTGCAGGTCGTTGGCGACGTTGATCAGGACACTGGCGGCCACGCCGGCCACCAGCACCATGGCGATGAAGACGATCATCGTGCCGACTCCCATATCGGCTTCTTCGTCTTCACAAAGAACTGGTCTTGC
>CAYSUX010000086.1:0-10717 GCA_964434315.1 uncultured archaeon | reverse complement strand
AAAAAGCGGTACCTTGAGCTTGCGCGAGAGGCCGGCGAGGATGCGTTCTTTTACCTGAATGTGACCAACAACGGCGATGAGGCGGATGATATTCTCCTTACAATACCGCTGGATGACCGGAATTGGACCACATTCAACGAAACTGGAGAGGAGGACCATACCGTCCATCTCAATGCCTCCGAGACAGAGATCGTCGTTGTGGTTGTGAAGTTGCCACAGTACCGGAATTCCACAGGAGAGGACAAGGAGGCCCTCGAGAACACAAGCTACCCGCTTTGTGTCAAGGCCGAGACCTCGGGGGACGAGAAGAACGATACACAGAATCTCACAGTCAATATATTGCAGATATTCGCAGCCGATATGTGGGTGGTGGGCGAAGACCATGCCGAGGTCTACATCACCGCCGATGTGTCTGATAGTTCCAATGATGAGATATTCACTATACAAGTCAAGAATCTCGGAAATGGCAAGGATGGAATCTATCTAAACGTGGAATACTCGCCCAACTATGCGCATTTTGATGTGGAGTTCTATAATGACTCTACCGGCTCCGGCCATCAGCTGGGTTATCTGTATCTATCTGCTGGCTCAACGGAAACTGTCTACCTGTTCATCAATTTTGATGAAAGAAACAGTCCGGGATTGTTCAATATTTTCCTGAATGCCACTCCTGGATACGGCACCAACGAGACCGTCCAGACCAACGTGACCGTCTACTTCCACCATCCCCATCGTGAACTGGACTTAGTCGGGGATGATGTGACGATAGTACCCAATGATAACAAACCCTCGTCTGCTGAAGAGAACACCGCCAGAATCGAGCTCAGGGTCACCAACCAAGGAGAGGCGGATGAGAAGTTTAATTGCAGACGCTTCACATACTACATGGATTGGCAATTTGGTTTCTGGACCACCATGGATGAAGCCACGGAGTGGTCCGATGGCGATCGCGAGATAGCTTCCCTTCAGACCAGATCCATCTGGCTCATCGTCCATGTGGACCCCGACTCCGCGGTGGGCAACTACACCATCGATTACGGCATGACCGTCGATGGCGATTATTATGATGTCGAAGCAAACGTTACAATCCAGGTCCAGGAACCAATCCACAGCCTGGACCTCTTTACCTTGGACTCAAAAGTGGAGTTCACTCCCAAGTATCAGGGCACCCCGGACGATAACCGGGTCAAGTTCAGGATCATGGTGGAAAATACCGGAGATTATTCGGACACCTTCATTCCCGATATCGAATCCACTCTTGAAGATGATTGGGTTATCCAGTTCTTCCAGGACTCCGTTCATTCTGTGGAATGGCCCCGCACCGGTGTGGACATCGATTCGGGGGATACGAATGATCTATGGGTTTGTGTTGAAGTGGATGATAGGGCCTATGAGGGCAACTACTCCATAACCATCTTGGTGCGTGATGACGAGGATGCGGCCAGTGCAAACATCACATTGTACGTTGTCATCTTACTCCCCGATCTGGCTATCGAGACTTCTGATATCCAGCTCGAGGTCAACGGCATGGCGGTCGTGGATCCATCTACAATCAGGGGAGGGGATGCGCTGGTTGTGTTGGCCGATATCCATAATCAGGGAGACAGTGATGCCGAGGTTCTTGTAGAGATATACATCAGGCCGAATAGATACATTGGCCCAGAGGAGATTGAAGAGCTGGAAGCCATGGGGTTCGAAGAAGATGAAGAACGATACTGGATCCTTTATCTGTACAGGAGTAACAACACCTTTCGGGCCAATACGACAAAACAGATAATGTCCAATGAATGGCTCGTGGAATCCGGTAAGTGGTACTTTGGAGTCCAGGTGGATTATGACCCTGATTATTGGTGCGGTAGGGTGGTCGAACTCTTCGAGAGCAACAACGATGCCCGGTACCCGTACATCCTGCAGATCCTGCCCGATCTTTCCATCAAATCGATGCGGATCAGCGACAATTACGTCACCAAAGCCCCCAATGTCGGCGATGTGGTGACCTTCACGGTCGTTGTGAAGAACAACGGAACCGCGGATGTTTCCAATGCCCGCCTCTACATATGGAACTACCAGTTCAGATCCATTATGCTCCAGATGAAAAGTCCCACCAAACATTATGCGACATTCGATATCGCCGCAATGTATGAAAAGACAGTCCATTTCAGATGGGAAGCAAACTTGGGCAACTGGACCGACTTCAGGGCCGAGGTCAATCCAAAGTGCTCTGACATCGACGAATCCGACAACTCCGATTGTGACGATTTCACTGATCGTTTCATCGATGAAATGGACAGGTACGACAACAACGAGTACCCGGCTCAAGGCGAGGTTTTCAAGCAAGTTATCGGCGGGGAAAATATCACAGTGGAGTTCCCGATATGGCCTGACTTCATCATTAAGGAGATCAATCTTGACCCTCCGAGGCCAGTAAAAGACCTGGAAGAGGCGGCAGTGATCACCGTGATGATCGAGAACCTCGGAGCCGCCGACTGGGAACCGTCAATTGGTGTGTTGAAGCTCAAGGTCGAAGATGGACAGGGTTGGGAGAGTGAGCTCGACATAACCCGGGGTATCGACGCCGGGGACGAAGAGGGCTTCGCGTTCGATGATAAATGGGACACTCCAGATAAGGACCGCGTCAATCTGACCTTCAGGCTGGATTACGAGGGATTGAGATCGAAAATGCCAATAATGAATATCATAAGGATATCGAATTTGAGTCGAACCCCACCATAGAGGAGGAAGAGGAGGAAGGGGAGGATAGTGGTTTCCTTTCGTATCCTTCTACCTGGTTATCAGTTGGAACTATCGCTTTGGTAGTGATGTTATTCAATCGCCGCCGCCGAAAATAGCTATCAATCCAGACTGATGGAGACCTTCCGAATCGTGATCTCATCGCCCTTGGGCACAAAGGTCACATAGGATTCCCCGGGCATCAGGCCCAGTTTCTCCTCCACCCAGCGGGGCAGGTAGACTCGGCGGTGGGGGTCGTACTTCTTCACTTCGGCCAGCGGGTTTATCTCGCCATTGGGGGGCATGGTCTCACCTTGGTTCCGGCAACAGGCATTGGCGGGCCGGACTCATCGGCAGTGGCAGGCAGGCATCGGAACCCCCGACTTGCCATCAAAGGGTGTGGCCCTACATCACCTTTTGTCGGTTTTGGTTATTTGTCCAATATTAAATTATGGGTTATAAGACTTTGGGCTAATTTATCATATGTTAAATTAGAGTATTACCCATTTTACCCAATTGACCTAATATCCATAAAGGTTATAAACCCTAATGGCCATATGGGTTCTGTAGGTTGACCCAATGACCGAACTCTCACGAATACCGCCCCGGACAGGCCTTGCGATATCGCGGGCCGGGACGGCAGCTACGCGGGTAGTGTGTCATCCGGGTTCCGGCATCGGAATGTTTCGGCCATGGTCCATCCTATACCCTCTATTCATGGAGGCTAAAACATGGAAGATTTCGAAAAGCAACACGCGCCCCATATCGACGACCTGGAACGGGCGCTCGACGGTAAAATTGACCGGGCCGATCTGGTCCGGGAACTGCGCAAGTATGTAGAAGAATACAATATCGAAGTGGACCTGGCCAAGGGCTCGATCGTTCGCAAGTTCTTTGGCGACCCATCGGCCCTGTCGGTGAGCTCCGAGAGGCTTCTGGCCGAGATCGGCCCCAACGACCCCTCCGCCACCTTCGTAGGCCGGATCCTGGCGGTGAACGAACGTCAGATCGGCGGTACCGAGAATCCCCGGACCATCTACTCGGGGCTCATCGGCGACCGGACCAAGACGATCCCCTTCACAGCCTGGAACAAGTTCGACTTCGCCAAAGGAGATGTCCTCAAGGTGACCAACGCCTACACCAAGGAGTGGCAGGGAGAGCCCCAGCTCAACTTCGGTGACCGGGCCAGGTTCGAGAAGCTGGAGAACGCCGACGATTTCGAGGTCGTGCCTTTCGAGCGCGCCCCCAACCACAAGACGGTCTCCGACTTTCGGGCCGGTCAGCGTGGCGTGGTCTGCACTGCCAGGATAATCGATGTCGAGGAGCGGCAGATCCAGGTACGGGGCGAGCCCCGCAAGCTCTGGTCGGGCCGGCTGGGTGACGCCACCGGTGTCTCCCGCTACACCGCCTGGGAGGATCTGGGACTGAAGGCCGGGGAGGTCTACACCATCGCCAATGCCTACACCCGCGAGTTCCGCGGTGTGCCCGAGTTGCAGATGGGAAACGATACAGAGGTCAACCTGACCGATACCAAGCTGCCCACCATCGATGAGCTCACCTCCGGCGTGGCCACCACCATCGAGAAGCTGGAACAGCGCGGTGGGGCTGTGGATGTGACCCTGAACGGCTTCATCCTGGAGGTGCGTGAGGGCTCGGGTCTGATCTACCGCTGCCCCGAGTGTAACCGGATGCTCCAGTCCGGTGTCTGCAACATCCATGACAAGCAGAAGGGATTACCCGATCTGCGCATCAAGGCCATCCTTGACGATGGCACTGGTTCCCTGTTGCTCATCATGGGCAAGAATGTCACCGAACAGGTCCTGGGTTACAGCCTGGACGAGGCCGAGGCCAAGGCCAAGGAGGTGGTCAGCTCCGATATCATCTGGAAGGAACTGCAGGACAAGCTCATCCTGGCCCCGACTCGCATCACAGGTAATATAACCAATGATGACTGGGGTCTGATGATGATCGGCAGAACCCTATCGGTGGAGACCACCTACAACGCCGAGACCGAGGCGCTCAGATTCATGGAATCCCTGGAATTGGGCATGGAGGTGGCCTAGATGGCCAACCGGCGTGAGACCGCCTATCGCATCTTTGCCGGTGAGCTCTCGCGGGCCGTCAAGACCCACACCGAGGATCGTGAGTTCTCACCAACCTATGCCATCTCCGAGGTCGGCGGCAAGATCTCCCGGGTCCTGGTGGGAGGCGTTCTGGAGGAGCCGGTGGAGAACCGGGGTTCGGATGACGACCCGTTCTACACCGCCCGGATACGGGACGCCACCGACCACCACTTCTATCTGCGGGCCGGAAGGTACAACCCCGAAGGAGCCAAGGATATGTCCAAGCTGGTTCCGCCGTGCCATGTACTGGCGGTGGGCAAGGTCCGCTCCTACCACAGTCAGGAGACCGACCAGATCTATGTATCGGTCCAACCCGAGGTCATCAAGCCGGTATCAGAGGACAGCTACAACCGCTGGATCATGGAATCCTGTGATAGCCTCCGCACCCGGCTGGAAGGCTACAAGGAGCTCAGACAGCTCGAGGAACCCACCCACGAGAAGCTGACCAAACTGGGCTGCGAGCCCAGGGTGGCCGAGGGCCTCATGCTGACCCACGAGTTCTATGACGATGCCATCGACATCGGGTCCTATGCCGGGCTACTCTATGACGGGTTGACCAAGGTCCTGCCCAAAGGGACCGAGATGCCCGGCCGCCCCACCGCGGCAATGCCCCCACCGGGCCCCGCTTCGTCGAACTCCTCCGGTTCGGCCGCGCTGGCTGTCGAACAGGCCCAGGAATCGGCGGCCAACTTCACCACCGGCAACGAGATGCTGGAATCAAAGGCCACGAAACCGGGAGGTCCCGGCTCGGTGCCCGATTCGGCCCTGGTATCGCCTGAAGCCAGCCTCACCGCGGCCCCGGCCCCGACCAGCGCCCTGGGCGATGAGGGGCTGGCCAACGAGGCTGGCGAGATAGACCGGGAGGCCGTGGTCACCGCCCTCATCGGCAAGCTGGACCAGGACGCCGAGGGAGCCATGTGGGAGCTGCTGGCCGAGGCCGCCCAGAAGAAGGGCATCGACTCGGTGGAGCTGGATGAGACCCTCAACTCCCTGCGGGACCAGGGACTCATCTACGAGCCCACCTTCGGTCGGTTCAAGCTGAGCTGAGCTGCGGGAGGTAATCGCAACCCGATTAGCGACGGCTCCGCCTCTTTGTAGGGTAGGGGTGGGGCCCGACAATTTTATTCAGGCTCTTAACCGCCCCAACTGCCCCTCGGGGGGCCACCTCTTGTGGCCTTAACCGCAGACGCTCCTTTCAGTCGGTCTCGCGGCCAAAGCTGTGGCCATCGAATCGAGGCCCCCGCCACCCCACGCCCCGGCGGCCGGCATGGCCGCGTGGGGCGGCCTCGGTCGTGGTCGTCGCCTGCCGCCAGCCGCCCACCCAAGGCTGGGAGCCGTGGCTGCTGCCGAACCGAGGTTCAGTTCAATGATCGCTCGCCTCTTAAGGGAATTTCATTTCTTTAATGAATCGTAAATATTAAATATAGCTGCGTCCTTTAAGATGATCATGACAATCACGACCCGCCTCTCCTCGGGCTACACCACGGTCATCCCCGCCTCGCTCCGCAAGGGGCTGGAGCTGGAGCCTGGTGATACCCTCGAATGGGAGGCCAAGGCCGACGCCCTCGTCGTCAAGCGGCGCCGGAAGGTGAAGCTGGAGGATATCATCGGGATCGGCTCGTGGGACGGTGACGCGGTGGAAGACCACGACCGGATGTACGATGAGCAGTGGTAGTCGTGAGTGACGAATGGAATGAGTCGCTACTGTGGAAGCCAGCCGGGAGGTAGCATGAAAAAACCAATGACAAAGGGAAAGGGAAAGAGGGAAAGCCAACCAATAGCGGCAGATACCTGTTTTTGGGGCGGGTTGGCAAATGACCGCGACCAATATTTCAACATAGCCAGAGAACTTATGCTTACAATGAGGGAATTAGCAATATTGCCACTCGCTGTAAACGATTATATAATCGACGAAACGGTGACTCTATTGAATCCCAGGATAGGTTATCAACGATCTTTGAAGATCTATGATTATCTGGCATCAAAATGTCATGTATTTTTTATGAAACCCGCTGAATTGGAAGCGGTATCCGAGATCTTTATGGCCTACAAAGGGGCGCTTTCGTTCACCGACGCGGCTATCGTTCACACCATGCGACGGGAGGGTATGAGGCGCTTGCTCAGTTTCGACTCCCGATTCGACAGGGTGAAGGATATCGAGAGGATCTATGATGTCGGACAACTCTGATAATCCTTTAGGTACCTACGAGGGAATGTCGAAGGGATAGAAAAATCAATTAACCTGGCAGTATCCCTGTCCGGTTCCGTTTCATCCCTGGTAGTTGGTTCCATCTCAGATGATAACCGATTCTGGTTTATTTACCTGCTCATCGGGAGATTCATCCTATCCTCGATATCATCCTCCTCTGGTATCCTCTGGGCGAGTTGAAAAGAAACTCGACACAGCCTCAACCAGCTTCGCTGTCCTCGACCTTTGCAACGCCAAAAAAGCTCGACACGGCCTCATCCACCGACGGTGTCCTCTGCTGGTCGAGTTGAAAAGAAACTTCCTACCGCCTCTCCCAGCCTCTCCGGGCTGACGCTCCTGGGATGGCCGGTGAGCACCCGGTTGTAGGGTCCCCGGGCATAGCGGTGGTCCATCAGGATTATCACTCCCCGGTCGGTCGGGGAGCGGATGAGCCTGCCCACAGCCTGGATCACCGTGGACAGGGCGGGATAGAAGTAGCCGTACTTGCGGCCCATGCCTTCCCCAAGCTTGCGGTCCAGGTACTCGATCAGAGCCTCGGAGTGCAGGCTGGGCGGCGGCAGGGGGATGCCAACGACGATGACCGATGAGAGCAGATTGCCGGGGTAATCGAGACCCTCTGACAGTGAGCCGCCGAGCACACCCATGAGCAGGGCGTCCCTGGGCTCCAGGTCCTCCACCAGTCGGGCTCTCTGCTCCTTGTTCATACCCCGTTCCTCGTAGAGCAATCGCTTTGTTGTCGGCAACCGAAGGTATGAACGGACCTCCTCCATCAGGGCATATGAAGGAAAGAAGACCGCCGCGTTCCCGGGCGTGGCAGTGGCCACGGAGGCAATGGCGTTGGCCAGCCTTTTGAACATCGGCACGCCCCGGGCCTTGTAGGCCGTGGTCAACTGTCGCACCACCAGGGTCCGCTTGTTGGATTTTGGATAGGGTGATTCCAGCTCCAGAAAGCGGGTGCGTTCCCGTTCCAGCCCCAGCAGGTCCCGGTACATCTCCGGTGGCTTCAGGGTGCCCGACATCAGCAACGCCCCGTAGAGTTCCCTGAAGACCGGGCCGGTCACCGGAGCCGGGTCCAGCAGTCGCAGGGCGATGGACTCGTTGGGTCCCCGGACGATGTGGAGCGCTCCTTCCTTGTATATGGCCCATCCTTTCAAGAAGAGCGCCAATTCCGCCAGCGCCGACGTGGGTTGGGTGGCCAGGAGCTGGTTGCCGGCGGTCTCCAACCTGAAGAGAAAGGTACCCAGGTCCAGGGGCGGCAGGAATTGCATCAGGGTCGCCGTCACCATGTTGAGCAGTCCGTCCCGGTTGACCCTGCGCTCCCCTTCTTCTTTGGTCATCTGGTTGAAAATACCTTGCAAGGCCTGTATCTGACGCACCAGGGCCCGATCGACAGCCCGGGCTTCCCGGCGGGCGAGGGTCAACATCTCCTTGGTCAGGGTGGAGTCGGCTCCCCGGCGTACGCGGTCGGGCAGGTTGTGGGCCTCGTCCAGCACCAGTACGATATCGTCCAGTGATCGATCCAGCCGCTCCAGGACCTGCTCTGACAGGTCGGAGAACAGGTAGTTGTAATCGCAGACCAGGATATCGCACTTCTGGGCCGCTGAGAGGGCGAGCTTGTGGGGGCAGAGGCCGGCCCTGGCGGTCAGCTCTCCAAGCTCCTGGGCATGTAGGGGGTGGGTCAGGATATGGTTGACTATATTCTCGTCCCAGCCTTTGAAATATTCACAGCGTTTCTCCTTTTGCAGGTTCCGGCAGAGCTGGGAGAAGGCACCGTAATGCTCGGTCGCGAAATCCTGAGGGCACAAGGCCTGCTTGTTGATAACATCCACCACCGCCAGCTCCTGCCCCCGCCGCTTTCCCATGGCCCTGAGGGTTTCCACCACTATCTGATGCTGACTCTGTTTCGAGGTGGCGAAGATCACCAGTTTCTCATGGGTCTGTCCCACTTCCAGTGCCGCTGTCAGGGCCGCCGCGGTCTTGCCGATGCCTGTGGGTGCCTGGGCAACCAGGTGTTCTCCGTCCATCAGAGCCTCCCGGGCCGCCTTCAATAACTGGATCTGGCCTGCTCGTTGCTCGGCAAACGGGAATGTAATGGGTTTGGCCTTTGGTCTACCTTTGCCCTTGGTCTTGGGAGCATCAACCTTCCCGGGCTGTTCGGGTCTATGGAGCTTCAAGGTAGGGTCAGGGGCTTTGGCTCTAAAAGGTGTTGAGTTTACGGTCGATGACCATGTCGGTGATGGTATTGACGTTGGTCATCCAATCGTCCATCACACCCTCCACATCGCCCTTGACACGGTCGAGGGATTCACCGGGAGCCATTATCAGCTGGGCCGAGGCCACCAGGGGGTAGTCGATCCGCACACCGATCTGGGAGAGTAGCCTGACATGGGCTTCCACTATCTGCCCCTCGCCTATCTTCACGATATCATGAGCCATCCGGTTGGATAGCAGATTGTAGATCTTGCCCACATGGGTCACCGGGTTCTTGCCGGATGTGGCCTCCATGGACATGGGTCGGCCGGGAGTGATGAGACCGTTGCAGCGATTGCCACGGCCCACCGAGCCGTCATCACCGTTCTCCATCGAAAGACCGGTGACCGTCAGATAGTAGACACCCTCGTCAGGGTCGTCAGCGGTGTTGATGTCCACCAGGACCTCATGGTCGGTCAGTTGGGAGGCGAAGTTCATGACCTTGTCCTTGATCGAGCACTTGAAATCGATGTAATCCGAGCGGCTCTCGATATATCTGTCAACCATTGCCGCGGCCAGGGTCAGTTTTATCTTGTTACCAAGGCGGCAGGCCATGACCTTCGTGTCGGTTCCCAGTCCCGGTTGCTCCTTCGTGATGGTTTTGTTCAGGTAATCCGAGACCTTCAGAACGATATTCTCGGTCTGGGAAAAGGGGGCGAACCCGACTCCGAAGGAGGTGTCGTTGGCAAGCTGATGGGTCGAATCATAGACCCCCCGCAAGTCCTGTGACCCAGGGCTGATCTTGCAGTCCAGCACCACATCCTCCTCCAGGTCCAGTAGCTTGAAATGTTTCTTGAGATAATCTCGAGCAGCCCTTACCGCGATGGTTCGGATCGGGAGTCGTTCGTTGTCCAGTACGTTAACCGCCCTTCCGACGAGTAGTATATAAGCGGGTTCCAGAACCTTCCCACCACCAAAACGGGGTTGGGATTGACCGCCCACGATCTGGGTCTCATCGGTGTTGTGGTGATGGATGATCCCGTCACGGGCCAGATACTCCTTGCATAAAGCCACCGAAACTGCCTCGGAGAGACCGTCGGCGATGGAATCGGGATGGCCCAGGCCCTTGCGCTCGACCAGTTCGTTGTACTGGTCCTCCATGGGCGTGGCCTGAAAGGCCTCGACACTCAGGTTTCGTTTTTCCGGCTCCAAGGTCATGTGTATCACCTGGACGAATAGCTCACGGCAGTTTCCACAGGTCTTGATAAAGATATTGGTAGCAGTTGCTGCTACAAACTCGGGCTAAAGGTTCTTATCAACCAGGTCAGGTGCCACGCCAATGGGTCGAGCCCCGTACACCGCCGAATACTCCCTGCCACCCTGGTTGGAGCTCATGCGCCCCCACAACGGTCTTCTGGCCATCATAGCCGTGCTCATCGCCCCCATTGTCGCTGCCGCGCCCGGG
>CAYSUX010000085.1:0-10734 GCA_964434315.1 uncultured archaeon | reverse complement strand
GGACTGGTCGTACAACTTGCCCGACTCCCAGGGCAACGAGCTGGAAAAAACCGAAATGGACCAGCACGGCAATAGACCATATCAGGTATTGCTGGCTTCGGGTGAATCGATAACGGTCGATCTGAACATCATTATCCCCGAGGATGAGACGCCCGGCGAGCACGAGTTCAATTTCACCTACCATTCCAATATCGGTTCGGGACTGGATGACGACGGGGATGTCCTGTCGATCGAGGTCCGGCAGGTCTTCAACCATACCCTGACCATGGCCCCCACCGGCGATATCGGTCTGGGCCGGCAGATAACCGTACAGGCCCAACTGCTCAACAACGGCAATGGTCGGGATACCTACTCTATCGGGGCCGAGACCACGGGTAATCCCGGTTGGACCCTGGTCCCCGAGGATGAGGAGACGACCCTGGATGCCGGGGACTCTACGCAGATCCGCTTCACCCTCACGGCTTCCGACAGGATCGAGGAGGCCCAGGGCGCCCCGGCTCTCTACAACTTCACGGTCTGGGCCGTATCCCTGGGCGCCTCGCCGGATCATGAACACAGGATAGCCCTGGACACCTTCGACATCGAGGTGGAACCGGTGTACAACTTCTCGGTGGTGTTCCCCAACGGTGTCGAGCAGGAAGGCAAGGTCGATAATTATGTCTACTTCACCTTCGATATCACCAACAGCGGCAATGTTGAGGACACCTTCACCCTGGCGGTCAGCGACACGACCTTGAATCCCTCGCTGAAGGAGGATTTGAGCACAATGACCCTGGCCTCCATGGCCGAGGGTTCGAGCCATGTCCGGGTCCTGGTACCCGATACCGGCGATTCGTGGAGCATGACCCTGACCATCACCTCCCAGGGTGACGGTCAGGTGACCTCGGAACAGCAACTTGACCTCAGGTTGCGTTCGGACCTGAACCTGAAGGTGAAATCGGTCTATCTGGTACCTTCCGATCCCGAGGAGGGCGATACGGTCGTCGTCAAGGCCCGGATGTTGGCCGAGGATGACGACGCCCTGGGGGTCACGGTGGAGGTGAAGCTCGACGGGGTGGTCATCGACACCCTGGAGATATCCTTTACCGGCGGCGTGGAAAAGGACCAGAAGGTGGCCGAGTTCAAGGCCACCAAAGGAGCTCATGATGTGACCGTTACCATCGATCCCGAGGGCGACTTCACCGAGACCTCGTTGGAGGACAATACAAAGACCAAGGCACTGTCGGTGGCCAAGAAGGATGAGGACGATGATAACTCCGGGATATTGCTACTGATGGTGCTGATAGTCATCATCGGTGTGGTCGGCTATTATGTGAACCAAAAGCGCGGTGAGCTGACCGAAGAGAGAAAACCCGACAAGGGTCTGATCAGGAAAGGCGAACGTTTCCCGGTCATCGTCAACTGCCCCGGCTGTGCCCAGAAGATAAAGGTGAACAAACCCGGTGGTTTCCGCTGCCCTGCCTGCAAGACCATCGGCGGCATCAATGAAAAGGGCAAACTGACGAAGGAGCCACCCGGGTCGGACAGGGCCAAGGGGAAAAAGGATGACAAGAAGGGGGGTAAGGAAGGTAAGGAAGGCAAGGGAGACAAGGAAACCGGAAAGGATGAGAAACAGGAGCCGGTGATATCGGGAACCGGCAAGGGGACCGAAGCGCAGCCCGCAACCGGTTCGGGCTTTTCCTTCCCGGCCGTGGTTGCCTGTCCCGGCTGTCAGACCCAGATCCAACTGACCCAGTCCGGTTCCAACCAGTGTCCGGCGTGCAAGAAGACGCTGGAGGTATCCGGCGAGGGTATGGTCTCGCTGTCCGAACCCGGATCCGAACCATCCGCTCCGGCAACCGCTCCCGAGGGGGAGACCCCCGCCGTGACCACGCCCACAGCCCCGGCGCCAGCTCCGGCCCGGGAGGAGTCCAAGGCCGGGAAACCGAAGAAGGGCAAAGGCAAACGCAAAGGCAATAGAAAAAGTAAAGGCAAGGGCAAGGCCCGGAAGTCGAAGAAGAAGGTCAAACCCGCCGAATTCCCACTTATCATCAAATGTATGGGCTGCCAGGCCAAGGTCAGGGTCAGGGAGCCGGGGCAGTTCCGCTGTCCTGCCTGCAAGACCGCCGCCCACCTGGACATTTCAGGGAAGGTCGTCAAGAAGCCGGTGGAAGAGAAACCATCAGAACCGAAGCCTGCCGAGGATTCCCTGGACTGGGGGGACGATGAAAGGACTTCGACCCCTACTCCCACTTCAACTCCATCCCCGGCACCGACCCGGCCGGAAGCCGAGTCGAAACCCGACACCCGGCCTGAGGCCCCGCTACCCCTGTCGGTATCCTGTCCCCAGTGCCAGGCCCATGTCAAGATACCAAAGCCCGGCAAGTTCCGCTGCCCTGCCTGCAAGTCCATCGCCAGGGTGGACAGGTATGGCGATGTGGGGCCTGTCGGCGATACAAAGCCCAAGGCCGAAGCCGAACCGGAACCGACCCCCGACCCGGGATCCGACGACCTGGACTGGGGAGATGAGGAACCAAAGGAGCCCAAGGAGGAGCCGACCCCGGCCCCCGATCCCGCCCCGGAACCTGCCCCGGCCGGAAGCCCCGCTACGCCCGAGACCCCGGAGCCCACCGGACCCCGGTTCCCCATGGACCTGGGCTGCCCGACCTGTGGCTCACCCATCCGGGTGCCCAAACCCTGCAAGTTCCGCTGTCCAAGCTGCAAGGAGGTGGGCATCGTGGACGGTCAGGCCCAGGTAGCCAGTGAGAAGGCCATACTGGCGGCGGCGGCCCAGGCCGAGGCCGAGGATGCCCGGACCCGAGCCAGGGAAGCGCTGACCCCCGAGGCGGTGATGACCAACTTCCAGGTCCATCTCAAGCTATCGCCCGAGGAGGCGGCCTTGCTCTACAACACGGGCTTCACCTCGATACGCTTGTTGACCAAGGCCACCCAGAAGAAGCTGGAGGCCGCCCTGCCCGGTCTGACCGCCACCCAGGTCAAACGGGTCCGAATGGATGTGCGCTTCCTGGATGTGGATCAGATAGAAGGTTCGGCCGACGCCGCGGCGACCACAGCCGCCGTAGGTACCGAACCCCCCAAGCCGCAGGAGCCTGCCGAAGCCCCGGCTTTGGAGGCGCCGACTGAGCCCACAGGTTCCTCCGAGCCCCTGCCCGAGGGGCCGTTCGAGGGCAACTGCCCGACCTGCGAGTCCCAGATCGAGATACCGGGACCCGGCAGGTTCGGTTGCCCGAGGTGCGCCGCGATCCTGGAGATGGAGTCTGACGGGACCGTGACCGTGTTGGAAACCACAGCCGAGAAGGAGCCTGCCGAAGCCTCCGCTCCCGGACCAACCGGATCGGGTGTCGCCTGCCCGGGTTGTAAAGCCCGGATCCAGGTGGCCGAGCCCGGTATCTTCCGCTGTCCCTCCTGCCTGACCGTCTCCAAACTGGGTGAGGATGGCCAGGTAACGCTCAAGCAGGTGGATGACGGACCGGTCAACGCCCGCTGTGCCAATTGCGGTACCGAGATCCAGGTTGCCGGGCCGGGGCCGTTCCGCTGCCCGTCGTGCATGAAGGTATCCGAGCTGGGAGCCAACGGCCGGGTCACGGCCGGGGAGGATGGCGCAGAATCGCCCGCCAAGGAACCAAAAGCCGAGCCCTCCGAGGCCCAGGAAGGCCCCAGGTCAGTGAGCTGCGCAGCCTGTCAGGCCCATGTCAAGGTGCCCAAACCCGGCAAGTTCCGTTGCCCGGGTTGCAAGGCTGTTTCCCGTCTCGGCGAGGATGGCTCGGTCACCCTGGTCAAGGGACCGCCTGAAAAGACCCCGAGCGAGCCCGAGACCAAGGTGGAGCCAAAGGTGCCCGAGAAGGCTGAAAAGACCGAGAAACCAGAGGCCGCCAAAAAACCCAAGAAATCCAAGATCGAACCCAGGTCAGCCGAGTGTCCGTCATGTCAGACCCATGTCAAGGTGCCCAAACCCGGTAAGTTCCGCTGTCCTGAGTGCAAATCCATATCCCGTCTCGACGAGGAGGGTTCGGTCACCCTGGTCAAGGCGTCCCAGGAAACCAAGAAGGAAGCCGGACCCAGGACTGAAGATGTCGATGATGATGAATGGGATATCGAGGACGCGAAGCCCAGGGAGAAGAAGCCCAAGAGCGAGGCCGAAGAGGAGGCCGAGGCTCGCAAGGCGATCCAGGCGGCGGTGAGCGGCGGACCCCGCATAGGTGGTTTCTGATGCTGGTGGGCGTGGTCGGCAAACCCAACGTGGGCAAGACCACCTTCTTCGACGCGGTGACCCTGGCCGGTGCCGAGATAGCCAACTACCCTTTCACCACGGTCGAGCCCAACAAGGGCGTCGGCTATGTTCGCCGTCCCTGCCCCTGCCGGGACCTGGAAGTCACCTGTACCCCCAACAACTCGGTCTGCCGCAAAGGGGTCCGTTATGCTCCGGTGAATCTGCTGGATGTGGCCGGATTGGTGCCCGGAGCCCACCAGGGTCGGGGCCTTGGCAACCAGTTCCTGGACGACCTTCGAAGGGCCGATCTTCTAATACACGTCGTTGACAGCGCCGGCTCCACCGACAGCGAGGGCAATCCCACCGAACCCGGTAGCCATGACCCCACCGAGGATATTCTCTGGCTGGAGCAGGAGCTTGATCTCTGGCTCTACGGTATCCTGAACAAGGACTGGATGAAGATGGCCAAGCGGGCCGAATCGGGGACCGCGCCGCTCATGTCATTGCTTCTGGACCGCTTCTCGGGCCTGGGCGCCACCGAGGCCGTGCTCGCGGCGGCATTGCGGGAGGTGAGCCTGAACACCGAACGGCCGACCCACTGGGCCGAGGACGAGCTCAAGGGCCTGGCCGCGGCTATCCGCAGGCTGCAGTTACCGATACTGGTGGCCGCCAACAAGGCCGATATCGCCGGTACCGAGGTAACAGCAAAGCTGAGAGCGCAAGATGACACCGTCCTGACCTGTGCCGACTACGAGCGCTCCCTGAGGCTTGCCGGCCAGGCGGGTCTGGTGGATTACGAGCCCGGACAGGATTCCTTCGAGCTCACCGAGGCTGCCAGGGAGAAGCTGAACCCGGCCCAGAAGACCGCCCTGGAGAAGATAGCCCGGTTCCTGGAAGAACATGGCACAACCGGGGTTCAGACCCTGCTGGAGCGGGCGGTGTTGAAGGAGCTGGACATGATCGTGGCCTATCCGGTGGAGGACGAGACCCATTACACCGACAAGGAAGACAGGGTCCTGCCGGATGTCCATCTGATACCCAGGGGCACCACGGCCCGGGGCCTGGCCTACCGGGTCCACACCGATCTGGGCGATCGGTTCATCAGGGCGGTGGACTGCCGCACCAAGCGGATAGTTGGCGCCGACCACGAGCTGGAGGATGGGGCTGTTATCAAGATCGTGGCTGGTAGAAACTGAGGGGGCGAAAATGACTACTATTTCTGGCAGCCGAGGCCACCGAAGCGTGGTGGCGGAGGCCGCCCGCTTGTGAGGCTTGGCTGGCATGGGATTTTTCGGACCGAACGTCTACAAGATGAGGCGGCGGAGAGACCTGCAGGGCCTGCTGGACCGACGGGCTGACCACCCCCGGAAGTTCCATCAGATGGTCCAGATCATCGAGGGCCTGGCCGATCCTGCCCAAGCTTACCACCACTCAGCAGGAACAGGATCCGGCGTCGCTTGTAGCGATTGTGCAGATCTCCCCTTACCCAGATCATGTTTCCTTCTTCGGATATCTCGAGTTCTGCGCCATACTTTCGTCGGAGCTCTTCCAGAAGCTCTTTTCGACTACCCTTGGGTACGGGAAAACCGATCTCCCGCATTTCAATAGTACGCAATACCATGTTATCATCTGGTCATGGCTGTCGTTATATTTAATCTATCCGAATCGAGGCACACCTGCGAAAGGCCGATGGGGATGAAGTGGCGGTAGGCCAAATGGCTCCCTCACGCGGCCTCCCAGCCTTTCTTGAGGTTCTTGGCCTTCCAGGCGGCTATCTGGGCCTGCTGGGCCTCGCTGGTGGGGGCGATGGAGATCGAGGTCTTTAGCGGCTCAGTTCGGCTAGGGGAGAAATCGGTGAAGTGGACCACAAAGGGCGGATAACGGGCATCCTGGTCGGTCTTGTTGGTGGCCAGGGCCACATACTTGCGCACCGCGTTCTGTTCCTTGACCAGCTTGGTGTAGACCTCCCGTTCCAGGACCTTCGCGGCCGGTAGTTCGGCGGGCCTGGGAGCCCCACTGCGTTCCTCGAAAGGCACCACGGAGTAGGCCTGGTCCAGACCGATGTAGGCCACGTCCGGGACCTTGTCCGGTCTCTCGCCGATGAAGACCGGATGGATCAGGCTCAGGAAGGGCATGCGACCAACTGCCGAGTATCCCTCCTGGGGATCGAAGGTGAGCACCATGCGATGGATGGGGCGGTCGTAGGCGTCCAGGCTGATCAGGTCCGAGCATTTCAGCTCCACGACGATCTCGGGCCTGACGAAGCGACATAAGGTGCCGTCCCGGTTGGCCATTCTGAAGCCGCTGCCCACCTCGATGGCCTTGAGCCGTTGGTGCCAGATGACCCGTTCCTCATCGGAGAAGCCGCCACCGACCAGACCCAGCACCTGCAGATGGCCGTCATCCCGGCGCAGTGCCACCACCAGTTGGCCCACATCGTGTTCCTCCAGGGTGGCTCGCTCACCGAATCCCACCACCACGGCGTCCACGGTCAGGATCGGTTTGATCTTGTAGATCATCCCCTGTTCCTTGCGCACGACCAATCCCTCGGCCTTCTGGGAGCCGACCCAGGCCTTGTAGCAGGCGGCCACCTCAGAAGCCTCCCCGGCGATCACCGTGGGTACCACGCCCATGCGCTCGCCATCCTTGAAGAGGGTGTTCATGCGGGTCAATCGTTCCTCGTAGGAATTCCCGGTCAGGTCCCTGGAATCCTCCTCGAGCAGGTCGAAGACCGCAAAGCCCAGACTGCCGGCCAGTTGACCGTCGGCCAGGGCCCTGGCCACGCCATGGACCCGGACCCTGCCGGTCGCGGTACCCAACTCGGGACCGATCCGGCTGGCCAGGTCATCCTCGGATAACTCCTTGGCATCCTTGGCCGCCTTGGGCGGTGGGGACGGGGCCCGGGAGAAGCGATCCTGGTCGGTCAGGAAGAGCTCGCCGGCGATGAGCGCCTGATCGGTGCTTGACAACAGCCTCTCGGCCTCCCGGGTGACGGGGATATCGACGAGAACCCGACCGTTGTAGGAGCAGAGAGCCACCTCGCCGGCCTCCTTGGTCAGGAACCAGAGCTGACCATCCACCTTGGCCGAGACCCACATCTTGCCCTTGGAGATGTCTCTCAACAGGCGACTGGGCTTGATTATCTGGTAACGACCGGCCACACTGCGCTTGTAGGCCTTCATCTTGACGACCAGGCTATTGTCCTTCAGGCTGCTGATGGGTCCCTGTTGGCCAGGGCCGTAGGGCTCGAGCAGGTCGCAGTAGCGGCTCAGTGGGCCCCCCCCTTCAGTTCCAGATTGGATAGATGCAGGACCAGTAGATAGCCATCACCGTCGATACGACCTTCCAGAAAGCCCCGATAGGGCGAGCCGTTGCGCATGAAGATCAGGGGTTGGGTACCCCGGGTGCCGCTGCCGACGAAGAGCAGGGAGCCTTTGTCGTGCAGGGTCCTGGCGATGTCGAACAGGAAGTCGAAGGTCAGGCCGTCCACATGGCGGAGCTGGAGCTTCCGGGAGAGGACGAACCTCTGGACCACGGTCTCCACCGGAAAGAGCCGACCGCTCCAGAGCAGGGCATCCTCCTCGTTGACCGTGGCCTCCACGTCGATGAAGTCCCGCCGCTCCTTCTCGGTGCCGTCGGGCTCGTAGATGGCCTCCAGGTAGCGGGCGGTGTAGAGGACCTTGCCCTCGGGGCCGATCCAGACCCGGTTGGTGGGTCCGGTCTTGCGACCGACCAGTTCCAGGTCTATCTCGGGGTCGCCATTCACCACGGCCTGACCCACACCCTCCAGATCACCATGTTGGGCCAGAAGGTCAGGTAGGGTATGGCCCTGGGTGGCCTTGATGAACCGTTGGCTGCGCACAGGCTGCCCAGACTCGTTTTGGTAGCTGTGGCCAGGCGGCTTTGGGGAAGTGGAGGCGATTATCTTTGCGTCACGTTGCTTGTGGTCGGTCAATCTAAGATAGGATACCATTTTTCACACCTCCTACAACATCGAGAAGTCCAGGTCGTCTTCCAGTAATCCTTCATCATCGGCTTCGGGCAACAGGGCAGGCTGGCTGGGCAGGCAAAGCTCGAATCTGGTGGGCTCGCCCATCAGCGCGAAGTAGCCCTCGTCGTTCTTCAACAGGAACATGGCGGAGTCATCGTAGTCGGCATAGTAGTTGAAACGCGATTCGTAGATGTCGCCCCGGTCCAGACCGGCTCTCAGTTCATCATCCAGCTCCTCCGGGTCTAGAAGGTAGGTGTTGTTGATGGCATGGTCCAGGATCCTTTGGGGCGATACCGGGCCATCGAGCGCCTGCTCCAGGTCCAGGGTCGAGGGAAGCTTCTCGAGAGGTTCGTCATCCGGACCGATAGCAAAGAGCTCTGAACGAGCGAACTGCTCGAATTCGTCGTTGGCATAGAGATTGGTCGTGCTCCTGGGAGGCAAGACCACATCGCCTTCAACAGGCAGCATCCCCGAGGAGCAGGCCCCCTTTTCATGATCCACAACGATGCGCTTCTTGCGCCCGTAGAGTTTGTCGCGGCTCAGTTTCAAGAATCCAAAACGGCTGACCTTGCCGTTCAGGCTCAATACGATCTGCCTGGCCATTTTTACACCCGGGTGGGCAAGAGCCTATGCTACAAAGGGGTTTTGGGCCTGCCTGGGGCATGGGCACGCATATGGGCACGCGTATGGGCATGCGTATGGGCATGCGTATGGGCATGAGGAGGAGGGCGGGGGCGAAAGAGACGGCCAAGGTGGCCTTGAGGGCGCTCCAGGCGACAGATGGTAAGGAGTTCCATGACCAGAACATCGAAGAGGCAAAGCCAGCCGATGACTTTTAAGCCCGCCGCGCCATGGAATGAGCATAGGTGAACGCTCCTTGGTCGATGAAGAGTTCTACAAGCAGAAGACAGTATCTCCCGGCCTGGAAGAGCAGATGCGCCATGAGGTGGAACTGCGTCATGTCACCCGCCTGGGCCTGGGCATCGCCCTGCTGCTGATCACCCTGGTGATGACCCCCTATCTCCAGGAGGCCCTGCAGACCATGAAGACCGCCCGGGAGCAGGTGGAGGCCCTGGATACCAACTGGAACACCATCGGACTCGATCCCGGAGAGCACCATGCCGACTCCCAGCCCGCCGACAAGGGCGATGTCATCACCGTCCAGTTCCTGGTAACTGTGCCCCTGGTGCTTGATCGTGACGGTTCGGTGGATTTCTACATCTTCGACCAGCTCAATTACGACCGCTTCGTCAACGGCCGGTCGGCCGAGGCGGAACGGGAGGACCAGGACAAAGGTTCAGGCACCATCTCCCTGGATATCTCGAAAGAAGACACCTACTATGTGGTCTTCGACAACAGTGACGATTACTTTCTGGAACCCGAGGAGGAGGTCAAGTATCGACTGGTCATCTACACCACCATCGAGACCCAGGAGGAGGACCCGATGGTCTCGGCCGTGCTCCTGCTCCCGTCGCTGGTGCTCATCGGAGTGGGCGGCTATGGGTTATGGCGGATTCGGGGGCGGGACCTGCTGGCCGCCCTGCCGGTCTTGATGCCAAGGACCCTGGCAGAACTCGGAGCGGATAGGAACGAGGATGGCGACCTTCCGGATGAGGGCCTGCCGGGCCTCGTGCCCATCGCTGATGACGAGACCGGGAGTGTTGATGAGGATCTCCAGTGAACACAGTTTCGCCTAGCCGGATTCCGATGGGCGATAGGCGAGGGTGAAGGGCTAGTGCCGATGGGCGAGGCGTGTGAAGGGAATACCTTTATCCGGGTGTCAAAACCTCGAATCAGACAATTTATTACAATATGCCATATTGAGGTTCCCATGACCTCTATCGAGGACATTTATAGGAAATATCCCGACCAATGGGTTGCCGTCAAGGTCACCGGGAAAGAAGAGCACAGAACGGTCGCCGGCGAGGTGCTGGCCGTGGCGCCGACCAGCCGGAAGCTGTACCGGAAGATAAGGCTCTCCCGGGAACATCTGATATCGGTCTTCTTCACTCGCGACCCTGCCGAGAAAGGCCAGGCTGTGTTGCTTTGACCAAACAAAGGATAGAGCCGGGTTCCCGATCGATAATCGTCCCGATAACGGCCCGGGGGCCCAGTGGTTCGGTGGAATGCCAGGCGTTACTGGATACCAGTTGTGCTTTCTGTGTCCTGCCGACCCATATCATGGAGAGCCTGGGCTATGATACCACCCGACCGCTTCGCCAAAAGAAGGTGGTGGGCGTAGCGACGGACTCCATCCCCCTGTTCAGCATCGAGAGCCTGAAGGGTCTGGGCTACACCCTGGAGAACTGTCTTGTGGGAGTCTACGACCTGCCCGAGGCCTCGTTAGTGGAAGCCCTGCTGGGCCTCTCCTTTCTGCGCCACTTTCGTTTCACCCTGGACCTTCCCGGCGGCTTCTATTCCCTGCGATATTCGCCATATTACGGGAAGCGACCCAGTCGTATCTTTTGACTGGCTTGATTGCCCGCCTCTCGCCTGCTTGCCTGCTTTGCCTGAATGACTGCCTGACTGCTTT